>JACRUB010000066.1 GCA_014305015.1 Vulcanimicrobiota bacterium
GGCTTATATAGAAGCCTTGGAGTTGATCGCAGCGCAGGTCGTCCAGGATATCGAACTGCGAGCGCGACTCGACGCCTTCGCCCGTTACGCTCATTCCGAGCGTGTGTGCAATCGTGATTATCGACCGTGCAATTGCGCGGTCAGCCGCATTTTCGATCCCGCTCACAAAGGTGTAATCTAGTTTGAGGGAATTCAGTGCGAACCTCTTGAGGTATGCAAAGGAGCTGTAGCCGGTTCCAAAGTCGTCGATGGTGAGATGCACGCCCATTGCTTTAATTTCGCGAACGATGTGCAGGATGGTGTCTACGTCGCTCATGAGTGCGCTCTCGGTGACTTCGATGTCCAAGAGGGATGGGTTGATACGCGTTTGCCGTAGCACCATGGCCAACGTGTTGATGAATTCCGGATGTGCGAATTGACGTGCCGAGATATTCACCGAAACGACCAGGTTCATGTCCTTATCTTGCCATTTGCGGATTTGCACGCATGCAGCCTGAAGCGCCCACGTGCCGATTGGAATAATGAGCCCGGAGTCTTCGGCGATCGAGACGAACTCATCGGGCATGCGGACCTCACCGCCCGGCTGTAACCAGCGCAGAAGCGCTTCCGCGCCGATGAGTTTGCCGGTTGATGCTTCGACAATCGGCTGGTAGAAGAGGCTTAGGTTGCCGGCGCTGATCGCCTTGCGCAGTTCGCTCTGAATCCGGTGCCGTGAAGTTGCTTCAGCATGCATCTGCGGCTCGAAGAACGCGTAGCGCTGCTCGGTTTGCTCTTTTGCACGGTACATCGCGGTGTCGGCATTTCGAATAAGAACGGCTTCGTCGTGCGCATCCCATGGATACATCGAGATCCCGATGCTCACGGAGACGACCAACTCGTAGTTCTCAATGTAGAAAGGCTCGGCAACCGTTGAGGTCAGACGTCGCGCGACGCGCGCCGCATCGGCATTATCGCGAACGTTCTGAAGCAGCACAACGAATTCGTCGCCGCCCCAGCGCGCTAAGAGCGCATCCGGCCGCAGCATCATTGCGAAGCGCTCGCCAACCGCGCGCAAGAGCGCATCGCCGATCGTATGCCCGAGCGTATCGTTGATATCTTTGAAACGATCTAAGTCGAGAAACATGAGGGCACAGCTCTGTCCCGTAGCACGCGCTTGCGCGAGCGCTTCAGTTAAACGCTGCTGCAGTGCGACGCGATTCGGCAATCCGGTTAGCGTATCATAACGCGCAAGCCGGCTCAGCGATTCTTCCGCTTCTTTGCGGCGCGTAATATCCAGAACCGCTCCGACGCGACGCAAGGGAATGCCGTCAAGCCCATATTCATATTTGCCGCGCAAGTGCACCCATCGAATCGAACCGTTTCGAAGAATGATGCGATGGTCGGCGCTAAAGGGCAGCCCGGTGGTTTCGGCCGCTTCAATCTCCGCTTGCACGTGATCGAGGTCTTCGGGATGGATCGAGGTTTCGTACAGGCCGTCGGTTTCTTCGCTCGGCGTCTCCGCCGCAAGATCGAAGATCCGGTAGAGCTCCGGCGACCAGGTCATCTCAGCTGTACGCAGGTCGCGAATCCAATTTCCAAGGTTTGTGATCGAGTGCACGTCCGCCAAGCGTTCTTGGCTGGTACGCAGGGCCGCTTCGCGTTCTTCGAGCTCTATCTTTACTCGCTGCGCTTCCAAGCGGCTGCGGAGTTCATCTTGTTGAATCCGGATACGCAGGGCAGCGGGGATAAATGCGATGACGTAAGCGCTTGCGTAGATTGCGAGCGCCGTCAAATTGAGGCGCGTATAAAAGATACCGGCAAGTGCTGAATAGAACGCTTGAAAGAAGAAAGCGATACTCAACATAACGGCCAGGTCGCCTGCGCGATAGAATGCTTGTTGCGCTCCCACGATCACGAGCAGACTGGCCGCTATATAGACGTAGTGATTCCCGCTATTGACGGTAAGCATGGCAATGACGAGCACGGTGGGTAGCACGTTGATGAACTGCATCGCATTCGCGTGCGCCCGGAGCTTGGGGAAAAACAGAATAGCGCCCGCGATGGCGGCCGACCAACCGGCGGCGACAAGCCGAAGTCCTAAGGAGTCCGGCGGGACCCCTGGGATTGTCCCCAGGATATAGTGGAAGCCGGGAAGCAAAAGAACAACCAGACCGCTGTAAATCAGGATGGTCGCGGTGACATTTTTCTCCAGCCATTCCTTATAGGCGGCTTCCCCAGTTAGGCCCATTGACTAGTCATCGGCAGCTTGGTTGCGCAAAGGAAGTCTCATGATCTGGACCGCCGTACTCTTGGCCACGACCGCCACCTTCATGACCCCCACACCGCCCAATCATCTCAAGCACGTGGGTGCGGCTCTGCCGCCCGGCGACACAGCCCGGATTGCCGCCTCGGGGAACAACATCCCGTGTTGGGATAGTCCGGCCTCGCTCACCGCCTTCACCCGCGCCTATCAGAGCGGCGATCAAAGCACGGTCGAGATGTACGCCGCCAACAACAGCTTCTTTTTAGAAGAAGGCACGCGGGTAAAGTCCCTGGGCACGCAAGGGTTGCTTGGACAAATCACGCGGCTAAAGATACTGGACGGCGATCATGCGGGCGCAAGTTGTTACGAGCATTCGTCGCTGCGCTTGTACATCGGCATAAACAAGCATGCCCCTTCGCTGTTGCAAAAAACTACTGCCAAACGCTTTAAGCGCGGGGTAAGGCATACAAGGTTGAAGATTCGGCACTTCATCCGTCGCGCTGCGGGAAAACACTGATTTTGCTTCTGACTTAACGGGGAATCTTGCCTCCGTAGACCAAAGTCTCCGCGCCAAGCGACGGGTGCGACCTACCATGAAGACGTGCCCGCCGTTCTCGAACATGTCTATAAACGATACGCTGACGACGTCACCGCCTTAGCGGATGTTTCGTTTGGCGTTATGCGGGGCGAACTCGTCGGTTTATTGGGTCCGAGTGGCTGCGGGAAGAGCACGCTGCTCAATCTCATCGGCTGCATCGATCTCCCGACATCCGGGCACGTATATGTTTCGGGTGAAGAAACCTCGCTTTTAAAAGACAACGAGCTCACGCGTTTGCGGCGAGACCATGTCGGTACGATCTTTCAATTCTTCAACCTGTTGCCGACGTTGAGCTTGGCAGAGAATGTGGCCGTTCCCTTGATGCTTGCGCGCAAAGACGGCGCGCAATCCAAAGCCCGCGTTGCAGACGTGTTAGAGCGAGTTGGACTAACAGATCGCGGATCGGCCTATCCGGCACAAGTCTCCGGCGGCCAATTGCAGCGCGCAGCAATTGCTCGCGCCATCGTGCACCGGCCGGCGATCGTGCTGGCGGATGAGCCGACGGGAAATCTTGATTCGCGTAACGGCGAAATCGTTCTGAATTTGTTACGTGAATTGGCGAGTGGCGGCCAAACAATTATCATGGCGACGCACAGCCGCGAGGCTGCCTCGATGTGCGACCGCCGCATCCACCTTTTGGACGGCGCGATCGAATACACGACATGAGAACGATTCTCGCCGCGCTCGTCACGCGTTACATTCGGCGAAACGGCTTACGTTCGAGCGTAACGGCGGTTGCCGTAATGCTGGGCGTTGCGCTCGTGTTCGCCATCGATCTTGCGAACGCCACAGCCGTCGCGTCGTTCTCCTCGAGTGTGAACGTGATGGCCAATCACGTCAACCTGCAGGTCTTCGGAGCCGGTCGCGGCTTTGATGAGGGGACGCTTCTGCGTGTTCAGGCGGTCCGCGGCATCGCTGCCGCTTACCCGATTATTGAAGACGAGCTAATCGTTGGCGAACGCGAGGGCGATCCGGAGTCGGGCGAAGTGCTGCGGATCCTCGGTTTCGATGTGACGCGACCCCTGCCTCAAGCTGTTCCGGCTGCGCAGGCGCAATTCGATCTTGGTGCGTTCATCAACAAACAAGGTATCATTCTGAGCAACCGCGTCGCTCAGCGATACCATGCACGCGTTGGTGGAATATTGCATGCGTTCGCGGGCGTGCGCGCGGTGCGGTTGCGCGTCGCGGCCGTTCTGCCCGCGGCTGCGCCAGGCTTGGATTCGAGCGTCGCGTTTGTCGATCTCGCGACCGCGCAAGATCTCTTTTTGAAAGTCGGACGGCTGGACCGCATCGATGTGATCGCCGATCCACACGCACTGACCGCCATAAAAAACCGCATCGCGCGCATCTTACCCGCGGGCACACGCGTCATCGAACCCGCCGTGCGTACGAACGAGATCGAGCGTCTGCTGCGAAGTTTTCGCCTGAATCTTGAAGCGCTCTCCTATGTCGCGCTGCTCGTCGGGATGTACTTGATTTATAACACCCTTGCCATTTCGGTGGTTCAGCGCAAACCGGAGATATCGACGTTGCGGTCGCTTGGCGCGGGCAAGTCAGAGATCTTCACGGCATTTTTATTCGAAGGCGCCCTCTATGGCGTTGTTGGTACAATTGCCGGCCTCTTTGCAGGCGCGTTCTTGGCTCAGGGTGCGGTTAATGCAGTTTCGCACACCGTCTCAACGCTCTATGTCGGCTCGCACGCGGACAGCGTGGTTTTTACGACGGCAGCTTTTATCAAAGCGATTGCAATCGGTATCGGCTCATCGATGCTCTCGGCAGTTTTCCCGGCGCTCGAAGCGGCTTCCATTGCGCCCGCCATTGGGATGCGCTCTGCCGGTTACGAAGAACGGCGCGCCGGCGGAAAGCGGCTCGCGGGTCTGGCCGGCGCAGCACTGCTGCTTCTCGCAGCGCTCTCTGCGCGCGCGCCGGCGCTTGACGGTATTCCGGTTTTCGGTTTTCTTGCGGGCGTGTTGCTCATTGCGGGGGCATCGCTGTGCGTGCCGTCCTTGCTTGAGGGTGTCCTTACCGTCCTGCGGTTGCTTTCGGGCGCGGCCCCTTCTTTCACGCTTGCCCTGCAGGCCATGCGCGCGGCAAGCCGCCGGTATTCCGTTGCGATTGCTTCGCTGGCGGTTGCTGTCGCCATGATGACGAGCATCGCGATTCTCATTACGTCCTTTCGTGCGACCATCATCGACTGGTCGCAGCAGGTCTTGCAAGCGGATCTTTTCATTAAGCCACCGGGAATAGTTGACGCTTCCTTTTCAGGCCGTTTCCAACCGGAATTTCTGCGCCGCATTGCGCGCGCGCCCGGCGTACGGGCCGTGGATACGT
>JACRUB010000201.1 GCA_014305015.1 Vulcanimicrobiota bacterium
CACAGAGACTGAAGGACACTATGTTCTCGCTCGCCTCGAACGCGAGCGCAAGCTCGCAGTCTTGCTCGACCTCAAACTAGGGCACGAAAGCGGCGTCGACGTCCTCAGGGAGATTCGTGCAAAGTACCCATCGATGCCCGTGGTCGTGCTGACCGGCTTTCGCGACGAGATGACAGGTCCGCTCGAAATGGCGAGCCGCATCGGTGCCCATACGTGCTTGTATAAGCCACTCGAAATAGACGGAATGCTCAAAGTGCTCGACGACATCAAGCTCAGCAAAGCCAAGGATTACCTGGACGCAGCGGTTTCTGCATGAGCACCACAGACTCAAGGGTAAACATTCTCGTGGTCGACGACGACCCGAACATCCGAAAAACGCTGTGCGACATTCTCCGGCTTAAGGGCTATGAAGCCGCGGCGGCCTCGACGGGCGCCGAGGCAATTGAGGCGGCTGGACTTCAAACGTTTAATCTCGCACTCATCGATCTGATTCTACCCGACATACTCGGCCTTGAAGTCATGGCCCGAATCAAAGCGATCTCGACCCTAACCGAAGCCATTATCTTGACGGGCCACGCCTCACTCGAGAGCGCCGTTGCGGCGGTCAAGGACGGCGCTTTCTCCTACCTTCACAAGCCGTGCGATATGGGCGACCTGCTCGAGAAGATCGATCAGGCCGTCGAATTGCGGCAAGCGCAGTTGGAAATTCAACGCCTCGCATCATTTCCGCAGCTGCATCCGAGCCCGGTGATCGAACTTGATGCAGCGGGCACTATCACGTACGCGAACCCGTCGGCGGAGCGATTATTCCCTGACTTGAAACTGAGCGGCCTCGCACACCCCTGCTCGAGGAAGCAGCCGCAGGAATCACTGGATTACGCTGCAACGCAGAACTATGCGAAACCGCCCTCGAAGCGCGGGTCGGGGCCTTAGCATACGAGCTCCATATTTCTTTCTTGCGCGACCTCGACCTCACACGCATCTACGTTACCGACATTACCCTACGTAAACAAGTCGAACACGAAACGCATTTGCTCGCTACCACAGACATGCTGACCGGGATCGCGAATCGTCACGAGTTCACGAGGGTTTTGATCAGGGAAATGGCACGCGCCGCGCGCCATGCCATCCCGCTAGCGCTGGTCATGTACGACATCGATCATTTTAAGGATGTCAACGATACGCATGGTCACGATGCCGGAGACGCCGTCTTAAAAGCCATTACGACAATCGTATGCGGCGCGGTACGCACCACCGACCTTGTTGCCCGCTGGGTGGAGATGAATTTATGGTCTTAATGCCTCATTGTTCGCTCACAGGGGCGAAGAGCGCCGCCAGACATCTGCGCAGCGCGCTTGCCCAATTTGAGTGGCCGCTTGCCGGTCGTATAACGGCAAGTTTTGGTGTCACTCCGTTTCGCACCGCAGACGACTCGCACGCATTTCTCAAGCGAGTCGACAACGCGCTTTATCGCGCTAAAAAGCGCGGCCGCAATCGTGTTGAAGGCTCGATCCACGATGACGTGCGCAAGGCTCTGGTCGCATGAGTATCATTGCAAACGAAAAGCATGCCATTCTAAAGGGCCATCTCGAAGAGCTCCGCCGCATGGCAACGGTCGTGAGCGATTCTAATGATGCGGTCATCCTCCACGATTTCGATGGAAATATTTTGGCATGGAATCGCGGGGCAAAAGAGACGTACGGGTACACCGAGACTGAAGCGCTCAAGATGAATGTGCGTGACATTGTCGCAGAGCCCGACCGCGAGGCCGCACTTGACCTCATTTGTAGGATCAAGAACGGCGAAATTGTAAAATCCTTTGAACTTCGACGCATCACCAAAGACGGCGGGACCCTGGACGTCTGGCTGACGACAACCCTCTTGAGGGACGAGACAGGTCAACCTGTATCAATCGCTACAACCGAGCGCGATATTACCGAGCGCAAGCGCGCCGAGACGGTCTTGCAATCCAAGGTTGAAGAGTTGCGCCGAATGGCAACGGTTGTGAGCGATTCCAACGATGCAGTCATGCTCCACGATTTCGATGGGAAGATTTTAGCTTGGAACCGCGGCGCAAAAGAGACGTACGGGTACACCGAGGCTGAAGCCCTCAAAATGAACGCGCGGGACATTGTTGCCCCTGAGGATCGCGAAGCGCTCCTGGCACTGATCCGAAAAATTAGAGACGGCGGAATTGTCAAATCGTTTGAGCTGCGCCGAATCACGAAAGATGGCCGCACGCTGGACGTTTCGCTCACCAAAACCCTCGTTACGGATGAAGCAGGGCAGCCGGTCGCGATTGCTACGACGGAACGCGATATCACCGGACGCAAGCGTGCCGAGGCCGAAATCCTTAAACTCAACGCGGACCTAGAGATCAAGTTCCAAGAACTGCTTGAGACTCAGGGAGAACTGGTGCGCACAGAAAAGCTAGCGGTCCTCGGACAAGTCTCCGGCAGTGTTGCCCACGAGTTGCGCAATCCACTGGGCGTCATGAGCAATGCAATCTACTTTTTGCAAATGATGCTTCCCGATGCCTCCGATCAAACCAAAGAATACCTCGGGATCATTAAGAGCGAAATCGGCACCTCACAGCGTATTGTCGCCGGCTTACTGGACTCCGTGAGGACTGCACCGCCGCGCCCCGAACCGTCCCATCTCTCGCAGTTGATCTCTCAAACGCTCGCCCAATGCAATGTCCCGGCAGCCGTTGTCGTAACGCTCAATATTCCGCCGGACTTACATCCGCTGCTGGTCGATCCGCAGCAAGTCAAACAAGTCCTCACGAACCTCGTAAGCAACGCCGCCGAGGCGATGCCTGACGGAGGAACCTTAGCAATCTCGGCGTTTGCTAACAGAGATGCACCAGATATAACGATCCGCGTACATGATACGGGCACCGGGTTTTCGCCCGCGCAGCAGGCAAAGCTGTTTCTACCATTGTTTACTACGAAAGCGCGAGGCATCGGTCTTGGCCTCGTAGTGGTCAAGAATTTGGTTCAGGCAAACGGTGGACAGTTGCAAGTAGAGAGTGTCCCCGGGCAAGGAAGTACGTTTTCCGTTCTCCTACCTTGCGCAGCTTAACTACATATAAGATTGCTGAGCTCGGCTGAGGGCGCCGCGTCGAGCTCGTCCCTTAGAACCTTACTATACTGCCGTAATTCGCGCTTCGCCGCCCCCGGATCGCCTGATGCCAGGTGCGCCATAATCAGGAGCTTGCGGGCGCTTTCGTCCAGTGGATCCAGCGTGATCAAGTAGTCTGCAATGTCAACGGCTGTTCGGTAATCAGCCGCTGCTATTGCCCGCTTTGCGAGAAACGCGCCGAAGCAATGGCCGATCGATTCCAGGCGCTGTTCGGTCGGGGAGAACCACTCCCACGAAGCGAAATTCGCCGGCCGCCCGCGACGGAGAGCATCAAGGTACTGCTGGACCTGCGGAATTGCCGTCTCGGGCAGAGTGCCCGTGGCGATTCCATCTTCGAGTCGTTCCATTGCGACTAAGTCTACTGCTACCCAGTGCGCTAACGCGTAGCCCCCCTGTGTCGAGATAATTGCATCCGGCGATCCGAGTTGAAGCCTGGTGCGTCTGACGCACATCTTGAGAGCGTTATAGCCGGATTCGAGCGTCATGGTGGGCCACAAGCGATCGCAGAGCACGTCGCGGTGGACGGGTCGCCCTGGTGAGAGCATCAGTAATAAGCCCCAGCCGCCTTCCGAAATCGATATCGGCGCGCCGGCCCGGAGAACAGTCGCATCGGCGATGCCGATTCTGAGATCGATTCCGGGCGGCTCCAGCGCCATTTGGCCTTTTGCTCGAAAACGAGAAATGAAAGCAGACAACATTCCAAAGGGAGGGCTTCCGCCCGCGATCCATCTCAGACTCTCGTGAAGCGCAGGAGAATCTACGGTATTTCCAAGTTCGGTTGATTCTTGCAACTTCTCGGACTGTAACGAAGGCGTCTTTTCGGAGATTGCAACGCGCGCAAGGATTCGCAGGTAGGTCGCCCCTGAGGCATCCGCCAAGGTGCAAGCAGTCTCAGCGAGCTCTGATGCACGCTGGGGATTCGCCTCGCGCAGGCACGCCATCAGAAATGCAATCGCATCCCAGAAATTCGACATTCTTCTCGTGGTGGGCTGTAAGCCGAGCGATGCAAGCTGAAAGTTCAGCAGCGCCGGCAATTCGTGTTCCCGCATCAGGGAGGCGAGTTGTGCAACATAGTCGTCGAGCTTCTCGGATTCATGTGCGAGCCAGCATCCAAAAACGCCTTCGGCAAGCGCCATTGCGATAATTGTGACGGCACGGCTTTCGTCCGCTGCATGAAGCATCCGCTGGAGCTGATCGTATTCAACTTCCCACTGCCCACGTTGGCGTGCTGCGCGCACCTCGATCCGTGTCAGTTGTGCAAAGACGCTTGCGTTGTACAACGCAAATGGGCGGATTCGGTGCCACAGCGCAAGCGCACGATCATGATGCCCGAGGTAGGATTCCAATACACCCCGTGCCGCTAAAATGGGCAGCATCGACCGCGTATCGGTACCGGAAGACTCCTTCGTTGAATCTAGGATGGCCCCGGCTGCACTAAACATGCCGGCGTCCATGAAGGCGATCGCACTTTGCGAGCGTACTTGCATTGCGAAAATCGGATCCGTCGCCTCCGTGACACTTTCGAGCACGGTCACCGCTTCATTCGCTAGAACGTCTGGATGCACGGAGAGTCGTCTCGCGCCGAGCACTGCCGCCCAGAGTTCCGGACGGCTTAAAAGGTCCGCCCCCTCGCCGGCTTCCGGCAGCGGCGAAAAGGAATCAAATGAGACATCTCCCGAGGCGCGACCGCGCTTCAGAATATTTGCGGCCTTCGCGGCGTCACCGGAAGCGAGGTAGACTTGCGCGGCGCGACCGTACTCATGCTGCTCGTTACAGAGGTCCCCGAACGAGCGCTGGGCCTCGATGACGTTTGGCCGCCGCTTCGAGCGGACCGCAGACCGAAGCAGACCATTGACGTTAAAAGTCGCCGGCTCGCGAAGCGAGACTATTTCATATCCTCGTACCATCTCGCCGACGACGTCATGATGCATCTGCCCGTAAAGCTGCGTAAGTTCTTGCGTCCGAATGCCGGGGATGCCGACAATCGCACTGAGACCGCACAGCACATGAT
>JACRUB010000056.1 GCA_014305015.1 Vulcanimicrobiota bacterium
TCGGCCGTAACGACCTCTGCCCATGCGGCAGCGGGAAGAAGTTTAAAAAATGCCATGGCGTAACCGCATAAGCTAAAAGAAAAAGCCCGCGGAGCGGGCTTTTCTTTTAAGCTAAGTACATCGGGTGCCGCATCGGATTTTCCCATTGTATTGGTTGCGGCAATATTTGTTGCCCGTTGACGATGTCGCCGCCGACATCCGCGTTGTGTGCCGTCGTTGTAACGTCGACGCCGCCGCCGGTAGCGCGCAGCGTGGTGTTGATTGTTCCACCTTGGCCGTTGACGTTGATCACCGCGAGTGATCCGTCATTGTTTTTCGTAACGGTCTGGCCGTTTCCGAGATCGAGCGTTTGCCCGGCCGCGATCGAGATACCCTGGCCATTTTCGGTAATCGACGCATTTCCGGCGCGGTCGAGCGAGACTTTTGTGGTGCCGTAGTTGGTCGTGACGCTTGCGCTTTGATTGCTTGTCACCCCGTTTGCATTCGGCGTCGTTACTTGCGTCGAGACTTGATAGCCGCCCGCAAATGAATCGGAATCGACGAGATCGTTATGGCTGCACATCGAGTCGAAGTGCGCGTTCTGCGTTTGTCCGTTTTCTTGCGTGCCGTTGAACGCGAGATGCGGATCGCCCGTGGAGCTCGCGGTGGCGTCGTTGTAGAAGTTCTCGGGCGGCCGGCCTTGCGAGCTGCCTCCGATCGTGCCCATGAGTTGCTGCAGCAGCGCCATCAATTGCTGGATGAGCTGCGCGACGGGCCCATAGGTCGGCATATGGCCAAGCATAAAATTGCCGATGTTGCCCCCGATTTGATTTTGCGGATAGCGTTGCCGGTGAAAAATTCCGTCCGCGGGGCGACGTAGCGGAAGCAGGCTTGATTGACCTGTCCAGTCGGTCGTGGGTGCAAAAGGCTGTGTGAATTGGCCGCTCTGGGCGCCGAACTGTTGCTGAAGCCGCTCGAGCGGCATATGTAGCTGGCTCATTTTTCCTCCGCTGTGCTGTACATTGCTCATCTCACGCAGTCGGTGGCGGGTGGAAAGGGGGTGGCTCGGCTGCGCATCGAACCCGGTCGCCGCTATGAGTGATTCGCAGAACACCACCGTCGCTCGCCTTTCTGAGCGACTTAGGGCGCTCAAGGAGCGTCTTTGACTATGCTGGCAAATCCCGCACCGTAACCGAGCTCGATCAGCGCTCGCGTACCGATACGTTCTGGAATGATGCCGACGCCGCGCAACGCGTGATGAAACAGTTGGCGGATGTGCGCGCCGATACGGAGCGCATGGATCGCATAGAGCGGGCGCTCACCGATGCGCGCGAGATGTCGGAACTCATGGCCGGCGAGCCGGGCGCAACGGAAGAGATCGATGCCAACATCGATCGCGCTTCGGTAGAACTCGATGAGTTGGAGATGGCCGCGAACTTTAGTGGGGAGTTCGACGATCACAATGCAATCGTGAGCATTTACGCCGGTGCCGGAGGGGTCGATGCTGCCGATTGGACGCAAATGCTCACGCGCATGTATCTACGCTGGGCCGAGCGCAAAGGTTTCACGACGCAAATTGCCGATGAATCGCCCGGAGAAGAAGCGGGTCTTAAGTCGGTCACGTTCTTCATTCGCGGACGCAACGCGTATGGAACGCTCCAGAGCGAGCGCGGCGTGCACCGCCTCGTTCGCATCTCTCCATTTGATGCCGCTCACCGCCGGCACACATCGTTTGCGGGCCTAGATATCATTCCGGAGATCGAAGCGGACGAAGCAATCGATGTTGAAATCAAACCCGAAGATCTGCGCGTCGAAACGTTCAAGGCGGGTGGTGCGGGCGGCCAATACGTCAACAAGACGGAGTCGGCGATTCGCATCATTCACGTTCCGACAAATACGATCGTTGCTTCGCAACAAGAGCGCTCGCAGATGCAGAACCGCGAGGTCGCAATGAACATCCTGCGCGCAAAACTCGTTCAGCTCGAAATTGAAAAACGCGATCAAAAGCTCTCCGAATTGCGCGGCGAACGCAAGGCCAACGAGTGGGGATCGCAGATCCGGTCGTACGTGCTCAACCCGTATAATTTGGTCAAAGACCATCGAACCAACGTAGAGACAGGCAACACCCAGGCGGTCATGGACGGCGATATCGATCTCTTTATTTGGGCGTATCTGCAGATGCGCTCGCTGGTGCAGCAGTAAACCGTGAGCTTGGTAGACGTTATCGTTGTGAATTGGAACGATCGCGAGAACCTACGCGCCGCCCTGGACTCGATTTTTGCACTGCCGGAAATCAAGAACGACCCGCAGTTCGCACAGGTCGTTGTCTCGGATAACGGCTCAACGGACGGCAGCCCGGCCTTCCTCAAGGAGGTGTACGGCGATTACGTTCACGTTATCAAGAACGGTGAAAATCTCGGCTTTGGCGCCGGCGTGAACCGGGCGATAGCACGAACGAGTTCGCCATATATCTTTCTCCTAAATCCTGATGCCACCGTGGAGGCCGGAACGCTCAGCGAGTTGGTGCGCTTCATGGATGAACATCCGCGCGCGGCGATGGCAGGGCCGAAGATTTTCCAGACCGATGGAACGGTTGCAGAATCGCGCGGCGAGTTCGATACGTGGACAGGAGCGTTTCTGCGATCGAGTGCGTGGGGCCAGTGGCCTTTTTTGCGCCGCTTCGCAAACGGCGCGGCGCTGCGGTCGTGCGATTACAACAATCCGCGTAAGGTGGACTTGGTGATCGGGGCCGCCTTGCTGCTGCGGCGCTCCACCTTGGATGAGCTCGGCGCGTTCGACGAACGGTACTTCATGTATCACGAAGAAGTCGATCTCGCAAAGCGCATCGCCGATGCCGGATACGAAACGTGGTTCGTGCCTTCGGCTTGCGCGATGCACATTGGGCAGGGTAGCTCCCGGGGCCGCAGCGTTGAAGGCATGAAGCAGCGCTCCCGCCGCAAATATTGGCTAAAACATCACGGCCGTTTTTGGTACTATAGCCTGGTGGCCGCCCTCATCTCCCGCTACGCGCTCTACCTCGTGCTCGCCGCAGCCGTCATCTACGCCGCCATCCACTTCGTTAGGCATGTTCTTTGAAGCGCCCAAGGGGAATCGATCTATTACGATGAGTCTTTACGCGCTTCATGATTTGGGGGCCCCGCTTGTTCAGCTTGCTGAACATGTGGGGGGCGCGCAGCTAGGCGGAGCGCCTTTAAAATGATCGCGCGCGAGGCTATCGTGACCGTCGATCAGATCGACGGCTTCCAGATTGTGAAGACGCTCGGTTATGTGCACGGGCAGGCCGTGCGCCCTCGCGATATTGTGCGCTCCACGTTTAGAAGTATAGGCGCCTTCATCGGTCTCGCACCGATCGAATATCTTACTGATGCCGAACGGGCACGCGAAGAGGCGCTGGAGGCCATGCGCCAGCGCGCCGATGTCTTAGGCGCAAACGGTGTAATCAAGGTGCAATTTCAAATTACGGAAAGCGGGGATGGCACAAAGGTGCTGTGTTACGGCCAGGCGATCATCCTGGCGCGCGAATCATGAGTTTAGCCGAGCGGGCGGCGCGCGAAGCGCGTCTGGTACGCCAAGCCACAATCGCAGCAGCGTGCCGCAAATGTGAGATCGGTTATACACGCTGTAACAACGTGTACGGCGAAGGTGACCCGTGTGCGAGTTTGATGGTGATTGGTGAGGGGCCGGGCGAAACAGAAGACCGGCTCGGACGCCCGTTCGTCGGCCGTGCCGGTACGCTGCTCGATCAAATGCTTGCCGCGATCGATTTGCCTCGCGAAGATGTGTATATTTGCAACACGGTGAAGTGCCGCCCAACTTTTAAAGAAGGCGAAAAGTTACGCAACCGCCCGCCAGAGCCCTTCGAGATGGCGAACTGCCGTCCGTATCTCGACAAACAGATCGAGATCATTGCGCCAAAAGTGATTCTCGCACTGGGCGCGCCCGCGGCAAAGACATTTCTCGGCCCAAAGTTCCTTATCACAAAACAGCGCGGCATCTGGTATGAAGGTCCCGCCGGAATCCCGCTGATGGTGACATTCCATCCGGCCTATGTGTTGCGCCAAACCGGCAATACAATGATCGGCGTCAAGCGCGAAGTCTGGCACGACCTCAAACTGGTGCGTGCCAAGCTTCAGGAGGCTACCCTACCGTCGGAGGCGCCGGAAATCGAGCAAGCCACCCTATTCGAAGTGTGATATACTCTCGCCCGTGAAGCGAAACGCCCAAGCCATTTGGATCGATGAAAAGGCACGCCGCGCAGGCTTTGCTGACGGTGCGACTTTTGCGCGGGAGTTAGACCTAAAACCCTATCGCCGGCAACAACTGTACCGGGCCGCGACCAAGGAACTGGTGGCTGACGTTGCCGACGTTACCGTGCTGCCGAAAGAATTGCGCGCGAAACTGCAGCAACTGAATTTCTCATTTGATTCCGTTACGCCGGTGGTCGTTCAGCATTCGGCCGATAAGCAGACCACAAAGGGTCTTTTCCGCGTGGCCGATGGCGCGGAAGTAGAAGCGGTGCTCATGGAGTTCTACGGCGACCGCAACACGGTTTGCATTTCAAGCCAAGCCGGTTGCGCGTATGCGTGCGCGTTTTGCTCGACCGGCCAAGCGGGTTTCACAAGGCAACTCGAAGCCACGGAGATTTTCGATCAAACGCGTTACTTTGCGCGCGAGCTCGCAGAGAGGGGCAAACGCATTACCAACATTGTCTTCATGGGTATGGGCGAGCCGTTCCATAATTACGAACCGGTCATGCGTGCCGTCGCGCTTTTGAACGACGCAAACGGATTCGGGTTAGGCCACCGGCACATTACGATCTCGACCGTCGGTCTCGTGCCGCAGATCGATCAATTCGGCGAAGAGCATCTGCAAGTCAACCTAGCAATCTCGCTCCATGCGCCGAATGATGAAGTGCGCTCGGCGATGATGCCGGTGAACCGCAAGTGGAAGATCGACGAACTCATGGGCGCGTGCGAACGCTACATTGCGAAGACAAAACGCAAACTCTTCTTCGAATACGTGATGCTCCAGGACGTCAACGACCAGGAAGAGCACGCTCGCCAGCTCGCGCGCCTTATGGCTGGACATCTCTACCACGTAAATCTCATTCCGTATAACAGTACGCCGGATGCGCCGTACAGCGGAACGGAAA
>JACRUB010000014.1 GCA_014305015.1 Vulcanimicrobiota bacterium
CATGCATTCTCAAAGAGGATGGGAATTAGGTCGCGGCACTCAGGGTTGACGTTTGACGATCAGATCTTGACCGGGAATGACGATCTCATCGACGACGAAGGTCTGCGGATCGTACCATTCTACGAACGGTGAGGGCCCTGCAAATGACATACTAACGTCTGTAGCCGGAACGTCTGCAGGACGAGCAATCTTATTATCCGGAATCACGTCGATAAATGACGACTCGCCGGTCCCAGGTACAAGCACGGTCGTATCGCCATTACCGAGCGCGTGCATCTGCGCCGGCAGCATTACGAAGCCCGCGACCATCGCGGCATCTAGAACGATAAATCCCTTGCTGGTGCCCCCAAGTAACACTGTCTTCTTGTCTTTGCCCGCCGTCACGGTGGCCGATCGATCCGCAAGCGCAACGTTTGCATCCATCGTCTGCTCGGCGATCTCGTAGTGGCCGTGATAACCCGCGAGCATCAATTTATCATCAAAGAGCATCGAGGTCTGCGCCCGTGAATCTCCGGCGCTCAAATCCACGCTCGAGCGTTCGTCGACTTTGGTGCCGGTCGCCGTTCGCACGATCGTAATCGTACTATTACCGACCTCTTTATTCTTCATGTAAGCCTTGTAGTGATACGTGCCGGGTCCGGGTGCCGAGAGCCCCGCCGCAGCGGAATGAGGCGCGGAGTCTAACGCCGCGATGAGAATAAGGGCTAACACAATCTGGCCTTTCTACGCCGAGGTAAGGGTCGGGACCGCCTGCGCAGTGACTTCGAGCAAGTGGTCGATCTCCTCCGCGGTATTATATCCGTGCGGAGCTACCCGGATGCCGTTAGAACGGTAGGTGGTAACGATCCGTTCCTGCTGTAAGACCTTTCCAAGCGCAACCGGATCGCACCCTGGAATCGAAAACGTCACGATACCCGAGGAGACACCCGGCCCGCGCCGGGTGGCGATACGCGCGCGCAGACGCGTGAGACCTTCAAACAGCCGGTCAGTTAAACCGAGGACGTGCGTTTGGATTGCAGAGCCGGGCGGCCCTATAACAGAAATCGATTCCGCAATCGAGAGCCCGCCGATGATGTTCGGTGTGCCGCCTTCGAATCGTGCCGCATCGCCGCTCACCGGCTGTTCGTAATTGAGAAAATCCCACATGTCCGCCGCGGAGCGCCACCCCGGAGCTGCTAAGCGGAGCCGCTCACCAAGTGCGTGGCGCACGTACAAAAAGCTCACACCTTGCAGCGACATCAACCACTTGGCCCCGCCGCCGTATGCTGCATCGATATTGCAGGCTTGCACATCGAGTGCAAAAGCGCCGAGTCCCTGAATGACGTCCACGCAGAAAATCGCGCCGGCCTCATGCGTAACCTCAGCAAGGCCGGCAAGATCGTGCCGGTAGCCGTCGTCAAAGCCGATCCAGGAGACGGCCACCACTCGCGTTCGAGAGGAAATGTGTTTGCGCAGGACGTCCGGTGTCATGCGTTCGCGCTTGGTATCGATGAAGGTGACCGATGCGCCGAAATGTTTGCACGCCAGCCACGGATAGGCGTTTGAGGGGAACTCGTTGTCGCTTAAGATGATTTCGTCGCCAGGTTTCCAGTCGATGCCGGCAGCGACGACGTTCGCACCGTCTCCGGTATTGCGCAGCAAGGCTATTTCACCGGCTTGTGCGTTGATATATTTTCCAACCGCCGCGCGATACGCGGGCAACTGCGCCTCGTACTTGTACACGCCCATCACCCCGCCCGATGCTTGATCGGTCACAAACGCCGTCAATGCATCGCGCGTGCGCAGCGGCAGAACGCCGACGGCCGCGTGGTTGAGATAGGTGTAGTTGCGGGTTACATCAAACTGCGCGCGGTCCAGGGGCGGGTTCAAGACACTCCGACCATCGCTTTTGTGTGCCAGGCAATATTTTGCGCGCGATCGCCGACCCGTTCAAGTGCGGCGAGCACGAAGAGCATGCGCGTTCCCGCGCGCACGAGTGCGGGATCGGCTTGCATCTCTTCTTGCAACGATTTGATGCCACGCTTGTATAGTTTATCGACCTCATCGTCGCTCTCGATCACGCGATCGGAAAGCTGCGGATCTTGATCCATGTACGAACGCATGGCTTCCAGCAACATCGTATGCGCTTTATCGGCAATGCGGTCGATTTCAACACGCGCAGGCCGCAGCGGCACATCGGCTAGTTTGATGGCGTTCTTTGCAATCTCAACTGCGTAGTCGCCGATGCGCTCTAAGTCGGTGGCGATTTCAAGCATCGCGGCAATTGCACGCAGCTCGCCTGCAACGGGCTGTTGCTTCCAAATGAGTTCGATGCACGAGGATTCAATTTTCCGGCGAAGGTCGTCGACTAAATCGTCACCCGCAACGACGCGGGCGCCGGCGGATGCATCGCGCGCCTCGAGCGCTTCGACGCTGATACGGATTGCGTCGCCCGCAAGGGCACCGAGCCGGACCACGTCCAGCCGTGTCGCTTCAAGCGCTTCATGGTAAGCGGTGCGCACCTTGTGGCTCTCCTCTCTCTGTTCTTATCCAGCAATTAGAAAAGGGGGCGGCAAGCGCCTCCCATAATGGTCCCGTCGCCTTTATCGGGTGTGAGGTTCTTACTTTTCCTTATCTAAAGAGTCCTGGGAGATTTTCGGTGTCTGATATTCGTAAGGTTGGCGTCTGTGGCGCCGGGTTGATGGGAAACGGGATCGCGCAGACGTGCGCGGCCGCCGGCTTCGATGTCGTCTTGATGGAAGTTGCCGAAGCGCCGCTGCAAAAAGGCATGGCATCGATTACCAAGTCGCTTGACAAGTTTGTCGAGAAGCAAAAACTCTCGCAAGCCGACCGTGACGCGACGCTCGAACGCATAAAAGCGACGACCGATGTTAAGGACCTTAAGGATTGCGACCTCGTCATCGAAGCAATTATTGAAAACATGGACGCAAAGCTTAAACTCTTTAATGCGCTCGACGATCTTCTCGGACCTAACGGCATCATCTGCTCTAACACCTCGAGCCTGTGCGTGATCGAAATGGCCGCTGGCACGAAGCGCGCCGATCGCGTCGCGGGGCTGCACTTCTTCAATCCGGTTCCGATCATGAAGCTGGTCGAAGTCGTTAAGACCATCGCCACTTCCCAAGAAACGATCGATAAACTCTACGCCTTCGCGAAGAAGCTCGGCAAGGAGCCGGTGCTCGCGCAAGATACCCCCGGCTTCATTGTCAACCGCTTGCTCATCCCTTACCTTCTCTATGCAATCCGGGTGTATGAACAGGGCCTCGCGTCACGCGAAGATATCGATAAGGGCATGAAGCTCGGTTGCGGTTATCCGATGGGGCCGCTCGAACTGCTGGACTTTGTCGGGCTGGATACGACCTACTATATCGCGGAAATTATGTTCGATGAATTCAAAGATCCGATGATGGCGCCCCCGACGCTGCTCAAACGCATGGTGCTCGCCGGCCAGTACGGCCGCAAATCAGGAAAGGGCTTCTATGACTACAACTAACGACACCACCTGGAAATTGTCATGCTGAGCCCCTCGAAGTATGAGTCGATCTTAATTGAGAAGAGCGAAGGGGTCGCAACGATCACGCTCAATCGCCCTAACGTTCTCAACGCGCTCAATGCGGCACTCTTAACTGAAGTCTCGCAAGCGCTCTCCGAGTTGGAGAACGATGAGGGGGTACGCGCGATTATCATCACCGGTTCGGGTGAGAAGGCGTTCGCAGCGGGCGCCGACATCGGCGAACTCAACGCACTACCCAATGCGGTTGAAGGCGCGCGCAAAGCTCGTACGGGTCAAGAGATCACGCTGCAGATGGAGCGCTTGCGCAAACCGGTGATCATGGCGATTAACGGCTTTGCACTCGGCGGCGGCTGCGAGATTGCAATGGCCGGCGACATTCGCATTGCAAGTGAGAATGCGAAATTTGGACAGCCCGAAGTGAACCTGGGACTCATTCCCGGCTACGGCGGCTCGCAGCGCACGCCGCGCCTGGTGGGGCGCGGCATGGCGATGTACCTCTGCCTCACCGGCGAGATCATCGATGCGCAAGAAGCCTTACGTATCGGCCTCGTGCAAAAAGTGGTGCCGCTCGCGGAACTTCAGAATGAAGCGCAGCGCATCGCAAAGCTCATTGCCTCCAAAGCACCGCTCGCGATTGAGGCGTGCAAGAGCGTTATGAACGAAGGCGCGAACGTCGGTCTCACGGAGTCGCTCGCAATGGAAGCGCTCAACTTCGGGACCCTCGTGAACACGCAAGACTTTAAGGAAGGCACCTCGGCGTTTCTCGAAAAGCGAAAGCCCGAATGGAAGTCGCACTAGCCGCAAACGGTCACAAAAACGAATCAGCATCATTTGAACAGATTATGCTGAGCCTTGTTCTTGCCGTTACGGTCGCCGCGAGTAGCTGGTCGAGCGAAAGCGCGCACTTGAAGACTGCGCTCGACCGTGCGATCGTGTCGTTTCCCGCCCACCGCGCTGATTTGGAGCGTAAGTTCGGCAAAAGCCAGGCAATTGATCTCGGCGTTCGGCTTGCCGAGGATGAAAGCGCATTCACACACCCGGTACCGGCCGGGTACACCGAAGATACATACCACGAAACCCTTACGGCCATTGCACGTGCAGACCTCGAACTGATTGCACGCGCGGAAACCTGGACCACACCGCAACTCTTGAATGAAACCGGGCTTCATCCAGCCTTCGTGCAATCACCGACCGATGGCCTATGGGAGCCGCTCGCGGTGTATGTTCCGCCACATCATGCAGCAAATCCGCCCATTGCATTCGTCATTCATGGGCGCCCGCAGACGGAAACGGAGCTCCTTGGCCAGCCCTATTTTCGTTCGCTCGCAGATAGTACGGGAACCGTGCTCGTCGCGCCGTGGGGTCGCGGCATGTATGATTTCGAGGGCGTCGCCCAAACGGATGTTGAGGCACTCGTGCCTATGGCACAGGCCACGTTTGTAAGCGATGCCCGGAAGAGTTTTCTTGTCGGCTATTCGATGGGTGGGTTCACCGTTTTTAAGATCGGAACCACCAAGACGTGGGCCGGAGTAATGT
>JACRUB010000157.1:0-1936 GCA_014305015.1 Vulcanimicrobiota bacterium
GAACGGTGTAGAAGCGCATGAGGATGTGCGGCAAGCCGGCCGTGCCGAGAATCAATGCGAGACCCAGGGATATGAGGTTGAGTGCGCCCCAGTGCCCATTGTAGAGCAAGCCGGGCTCCATATAGTCTTTGGTCGCGATCACCGCTCCGGCAGCGTCCTTGACCGTTCCGTGAACGTTTGCGACTGCATCAAAGAACTGCGCGAGCGAAAAGCCGAATTTGGCCATAACCAGAATCGAGAGCAGTAGCGTCCCGCCCAGCAGCAAAACCGCTTTGATGATCTGAACCCACGTGGTTGCGAGCATGCCGCCGAAGATAACGTAGATCAGCATCAGACCGCCCACACTGATGATTGCCGTATTAAAACTAAAGGAAGGCACCAGGAGCGTAATGAGCGAGCCCGCGCCCACCATTTGTGCAACCATGTAAAACAGGGTGATCACTAAGGTCGAGATGGCGGCGACGGCGCGCACGCCGCGACCGTGCATGCGAAACGAGAGGACGTCCGCCATCGTGTACTTGCCGGTATTGCGCAACGGCTCGGCGACCAGCAGCAAGACCGTAAGATACGCGACCAGCCAGCCGACCGAGTACATGAAACCGTCAAAGCCGTAGAACGCAATCAGCCCAGAAATTCCCAAGAACGAGGCGGCGGACATGTAATCGCCCGCCACCGCCCAGCCATTTTGAAAACCGGTGATCCCGCGATTCGCGCTATAGAATGCGCGCGGCGTTTTATTGCGCCCCGCCGCCCAAGCGGTGATCACGAGCGTTAGCAGCACGAAGACGATGAACATGCCCAGAACGTTGCCGATCACTTGAACTCTCCGCGGATGCTCTTGACGACGCCTTGCTCGAGTTGGTCGAAACGTTTTGCGCGGTTCAGGTAGAGACCCATGATGAGCCACGCCATGACGAATTGAGAGAGGGCGAAGACGTATGCCAGGCTCACATTGCCGAGCACTTTATGCGACATCAGCTGCGGATAGTAGCCGACGAGAATGGGGAGCGAAAAATAGTAGACGACAAAAATAATGGTAGCCGGAATGATAAAGCTGCGTTTTTGCTTGACGAGGTCGCGGAATTGCGGCTCGTCTTCGATCCGCTGCCAGTCGGTGGCTGTAAAGTGATGATGAGCCTCGGATGAACCTGGAGTCTGCACATCGCCCCCTAATTGAACAAGCTGCCGTATGCTGGGGCAGCTTTTGCCTTAGACGCCGCGGGTCCCCTTACAGAGGCCAAGAAGCGGCCGCACATCATTGCCGATGAGCAGCTCGACGGCAAGCGCCGTGACGAAGGCGACGATCTGGTAGGTGGTGTAGCGGTCGTATTCGTTCTCGGGCAGCGAGAGAAAAACGAGCGCGATCGAGACGCTTAAAAAGATGAGCCCAATAAAGAAGCGCACGATGCCCCGGATCAGGCTGCGCGGCGAACGAACGCCTGTGATTGCGTCATCGAGCACATGTGCCGGGGAGCGAGATCCGATATCCCAGATAATCAAACCGGCGGAGGCGCACAAAATGGCGCCCACGAGATGACTGAACTGGTCTAGGATTCCTGCGGCCACGACGCGATCTCTCCGAGGGCCGCGCTCTTGAGGACCTTGAGGCCGAGCATCGCGCACTTCATGCGCGTGGGGCTGATTCCGATGCCGACATTCTCAAGGACGACCTCTTGTGGAAGCCGTGCGATATCTTCAAGGCTCTTGCCTTTGACGCTCTCGGTCAACATCGACACCGAGGCTTGGCTGATTGCGCAACCTTTGCCGGAGAAACGAATATCGGCGACCTTTCCGTCTTGCACTTGCAGCTCGATGCGAATCTGATCGCCACACAGTGGGTTTACGTCTTCAAACCAAGCGTCCGGATTTTCGAGCTTTCCGAAATTCCTCGGACTGCGATAGTGATCGAGGATGTACTCTTTGTAGAAATCGTCCA
>JACRUB010000157.1:2036-5027 GCA_014305015.1 Vulcanimicrobiota bacterium
GCAGCGTGTTCGAGGCCGGTGACCAGGGCGTCGACGTCGGCTTCGGTGTTGTAGATGTAGAACGAGGCGCGCGTCGTGGCGGGCCAGCCCATCTTTTCCATCAGCGGCATCGTACAATGGTGGCACGCGCGTACGCAAATCCCTTCCACGTCGAGCAGTGAGGCGAGATCGTGCGGATGGATGTCGGCAAAATTGAACGACACCACATCCGAAATTTTATCGGGATCCTGCGGTCCGTAAATTACCAGTCCGCGTTTCTCGAGCGGCTCGAGTGCGCGCAAGGTATACGTCATGAGTGAACGCTCGTGGTCGCGAATCCACTCCATGCCGATGCCTTGCAAATAATCGACCGCGGCGCCGAGACCGATCGCATCCGCAATATTGCTCGTGCCGGCTTCAAATTTCCACGGCAGTTCATTAAAAGTGGTCTTCTCGTACGTGACTTTTCGAATCATGTCGCCGCCGAAGAGAAACGGCGGCATCGCATCGAGCAACGCGCGTTTTCCATAAAGAAATCCGATACCGGTGGGCCCGCACATCTTGTGGCCGCTGGCGGCAAAGAAGTCTACGTCGAGCGCTTGCACGTCGACCGGCATGTTCGGAACGGACTGCGCGCCGTCGACGAGGACGACCGCGCCTGCGGCATGCGCCCTCGGAATAATAACGTCGAGCGGTGCAATGGTGCCGAGCGTATTACTGACGTGAGAAAGCGCAACGAGTTTGCAGCCCTTTAGCAGCGCATCAAGATCGTCCAGGACGTGCAAGCCGGCCTCATTGATCTTGATGAAACGCAATTCCGCGCCGGTTTTTTCAGCCAGCAGTTGCCAAGGGACCAAATTCGAATGGTGTTCGAGCTGCGTGGTGAGAATGGCATCGCCGGCTTTGATGTTCTGCATGCCCCACGAATAGCTCACGAGATTGATCGCTTCCGTGGTGTTGCGCGTCCAAATAATCTCGGCATCCTCGGCCGCGTTAATGAACCGTGCAACCTTCGTGCGCGCTAATTCAAACGCGTTCGTCGCGCGTTCGGCTAACTCATAGACACCGCGGTGAATGTTGGCGTTGTCGCGCTCGTAGTACGATACCAGAGCATCGATGACGGCTTTGGGTTTCTGCGAGGTTGCGGCCGAATCGAGATAGACCAGGCGCTTACCACGGCTCGTCGGATTTGCAAGGATAGGGAAATCCGAAACGATTCGTGCGAGCTTCGGATCCAGCGTCGTAGATCGCATCCGCGATTGGATCACTCCGAGAACACTTTCGTTTCAAGCGCAGCGCGCAGACGAGAGCGTAAGGCTTCGCCGGGAAAACGCTCGAGCGCCGGCTCAAAGAAGCCGAGAGCGATCATGCGTTCCGACTCGCGGCGGTCCAGACCGCGGCTGGTCATATAAAAGATTTGCTCTTCATCAATAGCGCCGACGGTTGCGCCGTGAAACGCCTTGACGTCGTTGGCAGCGATTTCAAGCGCCGGAACGGAATCGATGTGCGCTGTTTTGGAAAGCAACAATGCATCGTCTCGCAGGCTTGCATCGGTTCCGTGCGCATTGGGGTGAATGCGAATGTTGCCAAGATAGCGCGCTTGCCCGTGCCCCACGGCTGCCGACTTGATCAGTGTTTGTGATTGCGTGCTGCCGGTACGGTGATCGACGGTGGAGATCATATCGACGTGCTGATCGCCCCGCGGGAAGAAGATTGCTGCCACATTGGCGCTCACGCCGGGCTGGTTGAGGGTGACATCGATTGAGGACGCCGAGAGTTGTGCGCCGAGTTCTGCAACTGCCCACGTGACCGTAGCATCCTTGGCCGGCAACGCAACGCGCGTTGCGAGTGCTTGCGCATCTTCGGGCAATTCCTGAATTGCGGCGTACGTAATCTGCGAGCTCTCCCCGCAGATGATCTCCGCTACGGCTGCGCTGACAATGCCAGTGTCGTTCGAAGAAATTTCCTCGATGATGGTGCATTGCGCCCCCTTGCCGAGCACAACTAGTGTGTAGGGAAATGCCGCGCCGCTCTTAGGCGAATAACGCACGACGATCGGTTCGTCGACCGCGACATCATCCGGCACGTAAATGAATGCGCCGCCGCTGCAGAACGTGCGCGTCAGGTGGGCAAACTTTGAGGGCGAGAGCTCCAGCGCTGCGCCAAAGGCTTTTGAGAAAATCGCTGCGTGGTCGTGTTGCGCTGTTTCGAGATCGCACGTGATGACGCCGCGTCCGGTGCCACCGGATATCCGTGCCTCATTCGAAGACGGAATGACCTTGAAATCGCTAAAGTCGAGCGTATCGAGATCGATCTTCCAGTAGCGGCTGGGCCGCTCGCGGCCGGTCTTGAGTTGCCCGTACGCTTCGAACGATGCGCGCCGCTCGCCGGCGGAGAGGATGCCGTTTTCAACCGGGGTGAGGGTCTCAGGCACTTGCGGCGATACCTTCGCGGATCGCTTCGTAACCCTCGCGTTCGATTAGATTGGCAAGTTCCGGACCGCCTTCTTTGACGATGCGGCCATCCATCATGATGTGCACCACGTCTGCGGTGATGTGCTGCAGAATCCGCGGATAATGCGTGATGATAAGAAATCCCGTGTGGCTGCCTTGCGGATCTTCGCGCATGGCTTTAACCGATTCGCCGACCGCGCGCAGCGCATCGACGTCCAGGCCGGAATCAGTTTCATCTAATACGGCATATTTTGGACCAAGAACCGCCATCTGCAGCATTTCCAAACGCTTTTTTTCACCGCCGGAAAAACCGTCATTGAGATAGCGGCCGAGAAAGGCGGGATCCATATCCAGCAGATCCATTTTTTCCATCACGAGCGCGCGGAACTTTGCCGGCGGCAAATCGCCTGGTTTAATTGCCTGACGCGTTGCGTGCAAGAAGTTCGAAACTTTGACGCCCGGAATCGCTGCCGGATATTGAAAGGAGAGGAAGAGACCAGCCTTCGCGCGCTTGTCTGCTGGGAGCGCCAGCAGATATTCACCGTCTAAGGTGACGGTG
>JACRUB010000021.1:0-1969 GCA_014305015.1 Vulcanimicrobiota bacterium
CAAGTATTCTGCCCGGCGTGTCTGGCAACCTCGGGTATCTGCCGGAATTAGCTCAGAACCTGAGCGCAGCTCTCAGTGAAGCGCGCGAGCGCCACGTCGAGTTCTGCATCGGTGATCACAAGCGGAACGAGAAAGCGAATTGCGTCACCGCGCCCGGCCAGGAGCAACAACAACCCGCGATCGCGTGCAGCCACGATTATTTTCTCGGCAAAGCTCGTTCCGTCCGTGTGGCGCCCAAATTCAACGGCAACCATAGCGCCGATTCCGCGGATTTCGATGACGGTCGAAAAGCGTTTGGCCAGCACCTCCAACTCCATGCGGATGCGTTCGCCGATTACGACGCTGCGCTCGAGCAAATGCTCTTGCTTGTAGATTTCTAAGACGGCAAGTGCAGCCGCGCACGCAATCGGATTGCCCGCATAGGTGCCGCCAAGCCCGCCCGCGCTCGGCGCATCCATGATCTCGGCTTTGCCGATAATGGCGGAAAGTGGCAATCCGCCGGCCATCGATTTTGCGACCGTGATGAGGTCGGCTTCAATACCGGCATGTTCGATGGCAAAATGTTTCCCGGTTCGTCCGAATCCGGATTGGATTTCATCGGCGATCAGCACAATGCCGAACTCATCGGCAATGCCGCGCAACGATCGCAGAAACTCTGGCGGTGCTGCGATGAAGCCACCCTCACCGAGTACCGGTTCGATAATGATTGCGGCAACGCGATCGGGTGCAACTTGGGTCGCAAAGAGTTCGCGTAGAGACTCAAGCGCACGCTCCGTGCTCCAGCCTCGCTGTTCGTGCGGAAACACCGTGTGATAGATCTCGCCGCAGAACGGCCCGAAGTGTTGTTTGTACGGCGCGTTCTTCCCCGTCATGGAGAGCGCCAACAGCGTTCGTCCGTGGTACCCGTTTTGAAAAGCGATGACAGCCGGCCGCCGCGTATGTTCGCGCGCAATCTTAACCGCATTCTCGGTGGCTTCAGCGCCCGTTGTCAGCAACAAAGTCTTTTTAGGCGACGGTCCGGGTGCCAGGGTGTTGAGCGCCTCCGCAAGTTCGACGTACGGCTCGTACATCGCGACTTGAAAGCACGTATGGGTGAGCAGCGCCGCTTGGTCTGCGACCGCCGCTACGACCTTGGGATGTGCATGCCCGACGTTGAGAACGCCGATGCCGCCTATAAAATCATAGTACTCGCGCCCCTCGGTATCCCAGACCCGCGCGCCCGCTCCTCGCTCGAGTGCGATTGGATGCGCAAGGGACACCCCTCGGGGCACGGCCGCGGTGCGGCGCTTCCAGTAAGTGGGCACCCGGCATTGCTTTGGTTTGCACCGCTCCAGTATAGCGTAGCCCGGAGGCAAGCAAGCAGTGCCCCCACACAACAAGGGCGAGAGGGCGGGTCTACTGAATCAACGGCCCTTGGCGCTCTGGAGAGCGCCTTTCTTAGAATTCGAGGGTCCCCAGTTGAACGAAAAAGAGATCGTCCTCACCCGCGAGGGTCTGGCAAAGCTCGAGCAAGAGCTTGATGACCTCAAGAGCATCCACCGCCGCGAAGTCAACGACCGCATTCGCCAGGCCAAAGAGTTCGGCGACATCAGCGAAAACGCGGAATACGAAGACGCCAAGCAAGAGCAGGCGTTCGTAGAAGGCCGTATCATGAAGCTCGAGCAGATGATCCGCAATGCGCGGCTCATCGACGAAGGCGAGTATACCGACGGCGAAGTGCATTTGGGCTCCACGGTTAAGGTCAAAGAGATCAGCAAGGGCGACACCCACGAGTTCACGATCGTCGGCTCCGCAGAATCGGACCCGCCGAATCACCGTCTCTCAAATGAATCACCGCTCGGCAGCGCCATGCTTGGCCGCAAGAAGGGTGACACGATCGACGTCGTGACCCCGCGCGGCGTGACCAAGTACAAAATTGAAGCCATCAAAGGCAGTACCACTAAGAAAGCCGCCAAGAAAGCAAGTTAGT
>JACRUB010000021.1:2069-5000 GCA_014305015.1 Vulcanimicrobiota bacterium
AAATCAGAACAAGCGCTTATCGCGGCCAGACGCAACAATCTGGCCGCTTTGCGTTCTCGCGGGAGCGATCCGTTTGCGGCGACGCGCTATGACGTTAACGCGCATGCAGCGGAGCTCGCTCAAAACTACGCGACGCTCGAAAAAGAAGCATCGCGCACCGAAGACGTCTACAAACTCGCCGGCCGCATTATGGGCAAGCGCGGAACGGGAAAAACGCTTTTCGTCGATCTTGCCGACCGCACCGGTAAATTGCAACTCTACGTGCGCAAAGATGAAGTCGGCGACGATGCCTTTGCGAACTGGGAAGATCTCGATCGCGGGGATTTTGTCGGCGTAAGCGGCTATGTCTTCAAGTCCAAAATGGGCGAGCTCACCCTGCGCGTGCAGAGTTTCGAGGTCCTCGGTAAAGCGCTCGCGCCGTTGCCCGATAAGTGGCACGGCCTGACCGACGTTGAGAAACGCTATCGCCAGCGCTATGTCGACCTAATCGTCAACGATGACGTGCGCGATACGTTTATCGCCCGCAGCCGCATTATCGCCGAAACGCGCCGCTTTATCGATAGCCACGGCTTCTACGAAGTGGAAACGCCGACGTTGCTGCATGTCGCGGGCGGCGCCTCGGCGCGGCCGTTCACGTCGCACTGCAACGCGCTGGACCAAATCATGCAGTTGCGCATTGCGACGGAGCTCAACCTCAAGCGCTTGATCGTCGGCGGCTTAGAGCGCGTCTACGAAATTGGCCGCATCTTTCGCAACGAGGGCATCGACACGACTCATAATCCCGAGTTCACCATGCTCGAACTCTACTGTGCGTATTGGTCGATGGAAGACATGCTTGCGTTCAACGAAGCGCTCATCGCCCATCTTGCGCACATCGTGAGCGGTGGAAAAGACGAGTTGCAAGTTGGCGAACGCAAACTTTCGTTCAAGCGGCCGTTCCGGCGGATTGCGTATCTTGAGGGGCTCGAGAAATTCGGCGGTCTGCGGCGCGAGAAACTCTTAGATCCAGCGGGCGCGGCGCAAATCTTGCGCGATCTCAAATTACCGGATTCGCCGACGCACGGTCATGCGCTCGATAAAATCTTCGAGCATGTTCTTGAACCGCATTTGGTCGAGCCGACCTTCGTTACGGATTACCCCGTGCTGATCTCACCGCTTGCAAAACGCAAAGCCGGCGATCCCGAGCTCGTTGACCGCTACGAACTCTTTGCAGCAAACATGGAAATTTCCAATGCGTTCACGGAGCTCAACGACCCGGACGATCAGCGCGCCCGCTTTGAAACGCAAGTTGCAGAGCGTGCAAGCGGCGATGAGGAGATTCCGGAACCCGATTGGGATTACGTCCACGCGCTCGAATATGGCATGCCGCCGACAGCCGGTATCGGTATCGGCATCGACCGCCTCGTGATGCTCTTAACCAATCAGACATCGGTTCGGGATGTTATTCTCTTCCCGCTGCAAAGACAACATGGCTAAAATTGACCACCACAACAGCTGCTGTTCCGCGACCCCACGGGGAGTCTGGCTTCTTGCACAATCGCTCGGGGAGTCTTGGGGGGCGCGGAGTTTAGAACGGAGCGCCTATAAATGGACGGAATGACTTGCTCGCACGGTCCCTGCACGTGTCCCGTTGATTTGGGAGAAGATTTTTGCGGACCGCATTGCTCGCGCATGGCGCCTGCGGATGAAGATAATCCGCACGGACGCTGCGGATGTAAGCATACAAGCTGCGTTTCCGCAGCTTAGCCGGTGCTTAAGTCACCAAGCGGAGCCTCTTGCAACCATGCTCTCGCGATGGGGTTGTAGACCCTGCAACCCTTGAAGGAGAGCACAGTATGGATTTAACCAAAGAATTTCCGCGCAGCGTTCATGAGAAGATGCATGGCATCGTCCAGCTCGCACGCACGACCGATAAAGCGAAAGCAACCGCAAATGGCAACGTCGGTGAGTATCACTATAACTGCCCGATGGACCAAGCCGTTTTCAGCTTCCTCGGCATCGATCACGAGAAGTATCTTGATGCCGTGAAGAACGCGAAGAGCGATCAGGATATCCTCGCTTACAGCGCGCCGTTCGTTCACAAGAAGACCGACGCAGAGATCGAGGCTTGGAACAAACAGTATCTCTCAAATGAGCCGACGGGCGACTCGCTCGAGTACTTCACAAAGGTACGCGGCGAAATCGCACCTGACCGGACGGATGTAACGACGTGGCCAGATCTTCTCGACTTGGATGAGAAGCGCGCCGTCCCCATCCGCAAGCAGACTGCCACCGCTTAAAACAATTCGCGCCGTCGTCGAGTACGACGGCACCGGCTTCTGTGGGCTGCAGTGGCAGCCCGCAGAGCGTTCGGTCGCGGGAGAGCTCGAATCCGCTTTGAGCGTGCTCTTTGACGGGCCGATCAAAATTACGGCGGCGGGACGAACCGATTCCGGCGTTCATGCAACCGGCCAAGTGATCTCGTTTAAGAGCGAGAAAAACGTTCCAATCGAGCGCCTCGCGCTCGCGCTCAATAATAAACTCCCATCCGATCTCACCGTTCGTGATGCCGCCGTCGTTGACGACGAATTTTCGGCACGTTTTAGTGCACTTGAACGAACGTACGTGTACGCGGTCCTCAACCGCCCGATGCCCTCGGCGATTACCGCGCGCTATGCCTATCACTTTTATGGTTCGCTCGATTTGGATGCGCTCAATGGTGCAGCGCAGCATTTTATCGGCGAACGCGATTTTCGATCCGTGTGTGGCGTGCTGCCGGAATCTGGTCCGACAATTCGCAACGTCAAGCGCCTCGACGCGCGACGCGAGGGCGACTTTGTGTTCATCTCGATTGCCGCGGACGGATTTTTGCACCGCATGGTGCGTAACATTGTCGGCACCTTACTCGAAGTCGGGAACCAGCGCCGCGATGGGGCGAGCATTCCAGCGATG
>JACRUB010000102.1:0-2190 GCA_014305015.1 Vulcanimicrobiota bacterium
TCACCATATTTGGCTGGTAAACGCCGACGGAACGGGCGAGCATCGCGTAACGAGCGGATCTTGGAGTTTGCCGGGAAGCGAACCGCCGAGCTCACCTGCATCGCCCATATCGTGGTCGCCGGACGGCCACAGTATCGCCTTCAGTAAACAAATGAATTCATATTTTGCCGACGGCGACCAGGCGGTAAATGCCATGGTCGATGTAGCGACCGGTGCCGTTCACCAAATTACGCAGCACACGCAGTTTGAAGGCTACCCGCTTATCTCGCCGGACGGCACGAAAGTCGCGTACTGGTATCCGTATAATGGCGATCCTGTTTCGCAAAACGATATCTTCGTTACGGATTTGGCAGGCGGTAATGGAAACGATGTAACCGCCGAAGACATCGATTCAAACGTGCAGCGCGCGATCTGGATGCCGGATTCAAAATCACTCATTGTTTCGGGTCATAAAGGAACCGATGCAGCACTGTGGCTCAAGCCTTTAGGAGCGCGCGCTACGCGTCTGCAGTTAGGTTTAGTCCAACCGACGCAATCGTTTTGGCTTGATGCGTCGGTGAGCGGGACCGGAGCGCTCGCATTTACCGGCTCGGAACCACATCATCCGGTCGAACTCTACTACATGGCCTCGGTGCGTTCCGCACCGCTGCGATTGACACATTACAACGATAATTTGGCTGCGCTGGACCAGGGCCGGGTGGAAGCGGGCGCGTGGAACGGCCCCGATGGATTTGATGAAGACGGCGTCGTGACGTATCCGCCAAACTACGATGCCGGCAAGGTGTATCCGCTGGTGCTCGTCATTCATGGCGGTCCAAACTCGGCGTCGATCACTTCGTATAGCTTGTTCAATCAATATCTGGCTTCGCGCGGTTACATCGTCTTCAATCCGAATTATCGCGGGAGCGATAATCTGGGAAACCGGTACTGGCGCGCAATCGCGGCGGATGCAGGTGACGGCCCCGGACGCGACGTTATGGCGGGAGTTGCAGCGCTGCAACAGCGCGTGAAGATCGACCCAAAGCGCATCGGCGTGTCCGGATGGTCGTATGGCGGATACATGACCACGTGGTTGATAGGCCATTACCACTCGTGGAGAGTCGCCGTAGCCGGCGCCGCCGTCACAAACGCGGTCGACGAATATGCGTTGGCGGATAACGGCGTCGGCTGGCGATACCAATTTGGCGGGTCGCCATACGTTGGAAACAATATAACCAAATACCGCGAGCAGTCACCGGTAACGTACGCTTGGAACGTTACGACGCCCACGCTCTTGCTGAGCGATACGCGCGACTCGCGCGTACCGATCACGCAGTCATATGAATTCTTTCGCGCGTTACGCGACCGCGGCACCACGGTGCGCTTCTTTGCCTATCCGGTCGCGGGACACTTCCCTGGCGATCCGGTGCGCGCGCGAGACGTCTACCGCCGCTGGAGTGGTTGGTTGGATCAGTATCTGCGCTAGTCTCAACGGGACCTCGACCGTATCGAGAAGAGATTGAAAACCGCCTGGGAGCATTATGAGCAAACCAAGAGATGAGATCATAGTTGAGGGTAGCGATAACGTGTATTACGTCCTTAGTTTCGCGAGCCCGCCGTCAATTGAGCGTATGCCGGGGGTGTGATCACCTTGCTGATGCTCGAACGCAGCGACTGGGCCGCCTCTTCGATTTCCGCGGATGTTTGGAGGCTCGTCGTGGTTGCTGCTTCGAGCTTCGCAGCGGCGTGTTCAATCGCACGCGATGCTACGCGCTGCTGCTCGATTGCTCCCGTGACCTGATCCGTGAGGCGCTGCATGTGCGTTACGGTCATCGTCATTGCCTGATTGGACACGTTCTGCTCATCGAGCGAACGGGCTGCTTCGCGCATCAGATCATTCATTTGCTCGACGGAATTCACGATGGCGCTGCTTCCCGCGGCTTGTTCGCGTGCGGCGTTGGAGATTTGTTTGATCAGACGGCTAGCCTCGGAGACGGCACTCAAGATGTCGCTAATCGCTCGGCCCGCTAAATCGGCCATCTGCAAGCCGGTCGAGGCCTTGTTGCCGGATTCCGTGGTCGAACGAACGACCTCGCCCGTCTTCATTTGAATGTCTTTGACGAGATGCCCGATTTCTTTGGTCGAAGATGCAGAGTTCTCGGCGAGCTTGCGCACTTCGTCCGCGACAACCGCGAAGCCGCGGCCGTGTTC
>JACRUB010000102.1:2290-4928 GCA_014305015.1 Vulcanimicrobiota bacterium
GAGAGTTCGTTCGCCTCTTGCGCGTTGCTCGCCACGTGGTTAATTGAAACTGCGAGTTCGCTGATGGCGGCGCTCACATTATTGACGGTGTCGGCAAGACTCGTCATATTGTCGGAGACGATCTTGATGGATGCAAATGTCTCTTCAATCGCGGCGGAAGAGTCCGCTACGCTATTGGCGAGTTCCGTTGCGCCCTTGTTAAGTAGCGTGATGCCGGTGTTGGCGTTCTCGGCAGCTTCTTGCGTTTCGTTGATCGCGCTTTGATGGGTATTCAGTTGGCTGGCAAGCCGCTCATGACGATCCAGCACCGCTTCGGCTGAGGTGCCGAGCGCGCGCAAGTTGTTATCGCGATCGTTGTTCGCGCCACACAACACGACAAGATCGTTGAGTGCATCGCTACTCTGCGCGCCAAGCAATGCTTGTGCCTCGTGAAAATTGGCCGGCCGCCCTAAGCGGACGTCGTTGACCAAGTCCTCGAGTTTTTGACGGTTATTGGCAACGAGACGCGCAAGGTGGATCCACCGGCTGATGGCCACGATGGCAAGGACGCTGACAATCGCGAGGCTGGCGGCAAGAACAATGCTACTCATGGTCCTACATTTATCGACGAAGAACGCGAAAGCCCGCGGGCCTGTGAGTAACCACCGTCGAGGCTACAGGGGTGTCGAAAAGCAGGAATCCCTTCCTGCACCGACGCTTACCCTTGACGAGGCCGCAGATTCTTGGATACAATACGGCGGTTGTCGTCCCCACGTGGGCCCGGCTATTTTAAATTTCTTCTAGAGGCGACTTTTTGTAATGCGTACCTATCAAATGAAGACCGCAGAGACCAAGCACGATTGGTATATCGTCGATGCGGCCGGGCACCGCCTCGGCACGCTAGCCGTTCGCATTGCAAAGGCCCTTTCCGGAAAGCACAAGCCCACCTGGACGCCGCACATTGATGACGGCGACTTTGTGGTCGTGATCAATGCCGACAAGGTTGAACTCGGCGGCAACAAGTGGCTCCAGAAAATTTACTATCGCCACAGCGGCTACATGGGCGGCCTCAAGACTGAGACCGCACAAGAAGTGCGTGAGAAGCACCCCGAGCGATTGATCGAGCGCGCCGTTCGCGGCATGCTTGCGACCAACCGCATGCGCGACGTGCATCTGACACGCCTCAAAGTTTACACCGGTTCTACGCACGAGCATGATGCGCAGAAGCCCGAACCCCTCGCTTAGGAGCATCCGTGATCGATTCGTCTTCGTTCCAAGGTACCGGGCGTCGTAAACGCTCAGTCGCGCGAGTCAAACTCTCGCTCGGCCAAGGCGTCATTACCGTCAACAAGAAGTCGTTGGACGACTACTTCCCGCGTCCGAGCCTGCAGCAGATCGTGCGCCAGCCGCTCGAAGCCACGCAAAGCGGATCGCGTTTCGACATCACCGTGAAGGCGGAAGGCGGCGGCATCGCCGGTCAAGCCGGCGCAGTGCGTCACGGAATTGCCCGCGCGTTGCTCGCCATGGACGAGACGCTTCGCGAAACACTGCGTCGCAATGGGCTGCTCACCCGCGACCCGCGCGAAAAAGAATCGAAGAAGTACGGCCGCAAGCGCGCCCGCAAACGCTTCCAGTTCAGCAAACGTTAATCGCGAACTGATGCAATCTCGAAAAGAGCCGCCGGCGAGCGGCTCTTTTTTCTTCAGCCCCTGGGTCATCATCGAGGTGATGCTCATTCTGCTCGCCGTGCAGATGTTCGTCATGCATCCCACCGCCGATTGGGTGGAAGTCAAGTTCATCAACGGCTACTATCCGGTGCTGGAACGGACGCTCGCCGGGGCGACCTCGCTGGTCGCGCTTCCGGTTGGCGATGCCATCGGCATCTTGGGTGCCGTTCTTATTCTTTGGCGCGGAATTGTGTGGTGGCGCCGGCCGGCCGGCAAGCGCCTGAGTTGGGCCCGTTTTATGATTGAAGCTGCGGCGATCGGCGCGCTGTACAGCGTCGGATTTTACGCGATGTGGGCGTGGTGCTACGAACGCGCACCGCTCACCGACCGGGTTGCTGCCTTCGATCAGACGCGCGTAAACGCGGCGGCGGTCAGCAATCTGACCGTAGAGGCGATTGCGCAACTTAACCGCTTGGCGCCAATTGCGCATCGCTCGGGCCATCGCAATCCGGATCTGCGTCCTGTGGCGGCCGACGTGCAAACCGTGGCGCAGCGGCTTGGAAATACCGGCGACCTTCTTTTTCCCGATCCGAAGCAGTCGCTGATCGATTGGTACTTGAGCGCAACCGGCATTGCGGGGTACATCAATCCCTATTCAGCCGAAGATATCGAAGCCTCGGACGTTCTGTGGTTCGAGCGCCCCGACTTTACCGCACACGAGTGGGCTCACACGGCCGGTTTTGCGCGCGAAGACGAGGCGAACTACATTGCGGTGATCGCCTGCCTTCGCTCAAAAGATCCCGTGATCCAATACTCGGGCTGGCAGCAAGTCTTCCTCTATTTACCCCAGCCGCACATAACGCGCACGACATTTGTCAAAGAAGTGTGGGAGGACTTTGGCGCAATGACGGCGCGCAACAAAGCGCACATCAATGTCAGCCTCTCCGCGATTCAGTGGCGCTTTTATAATAATTACCTCAAAGCCAATAACG
>JACRUB010000133.1 GCA_014305015.1 Vulcanimicrobiota bacterium
CGGTGGTGGTGTAGATGCCATCCCCGTAGCTCCCTTCAGGCTTAGCGGGCGCGATAGCTATTACGCGCCGCTTGGGCAGACTAAGGCAGTTCATCGAGAGCGGACTAAATGTTGAGGCCATGAAAATAGCCGCGGCGAGAATCATGCCTTTGTGGTCTCCTCGATCCAGGAGCGGAAATATTTGGGATCTTCGAGATCGAGCGCCGGCTGCGCAATCAACAGCGGTTTAAACGTATCGACCATCACGGCAATTTCGTCGGTTGACGTCTTGCCCAAGCTGCTCTCAACCGCGCCTGGCTGCGGGCCGTGCGGTGCTCCGGCTGCATGCAGCGTAATAGAGCCTTCGCTCACCCCGCGGCGGCTCATGAAATTGCCGCTGACATAATACAAGATCTCGTCGCAATCCACGCTGGAATGATTGTACGGGACCGGAATTGCGAGCGGATGATAGTCGAACATGCGCGGGACAAATGCACAAAACGCGGCGCCGGGCGCTTCGAAGGTAGCATGCGCCGGCGGCGGCTGGTGAAGCTTACCGGTGATCGGCATAAATTCATCCACGTTGAACGCGTATGGATAGCAATAGCCGTCCCAGCCAATCACGTCGCACGGATGGTTTTGCACGATATAGATGGCATTGCGGCCATTATTGCTCACACGCACCTCGAACTCGCCGGTTTCTTCGTGCGGCGCTCTTAGAATGGGAGCACGGAAATCGCGCTCGTAGTACGGGGCTGCTTCCTCGAGTTGACCAAACGCGTTGCGGTATTTTTTGGGGATCGTCACCATGCCGATGCTATCCCAGGTGACAACCCGTGTTGGGAATGTCGGTAGCATTCGATAGGTGGTGCCGCTGGGGATGACGACGTAATCGCGCGCGCGGTATTCGAGCTCTCCAAAATTCGTTTGAAGCAGACCCTCGCCGCGGTGGATAAAGAGCAATTCGTCGCCACCGACGTTGCGGTAAAAATACTCCATCGGCCCCGTGACGTCGGCAACGTACATCGTGAGGTCGCTGTTGCCGACGAGCGGGACACGAGCCTCGATCGCATCGCCCGTTGTCTTATTGTATTGCGTGAGGAAATGCCGGTTGCGCAGCGGCTCGTTTGGCGAAAACGTCGGCACGCGGCGTTTCCAGTCGCGGACCTCAAGCGTTGCCGTCGGTGGGCGCAAGTGATAGAGCAGCGAGTAGACGCTCTCAAACCCTTTGGTGGAGAAGAGCTCCTCGGCGTAGAGTCCGCCGTCGGGGCGCCGGAATTGAATGTGGCGCTTTGGCGGTAAGGCGCCTTGCGCGATATATGAAGGCATCTTTTTATTCTTGGTCTTGCTCGGACTTCTGCACAGCGCGCTCGGCCGCTTCGAAGCCAGCTCGGCTATGCGTGCCGTCGCAGAACGGCTTGGTGGTGGAACCGCCGCAGCGGCAAAGCGCGAAGTTCGGCTTCCCCTCCAGAGCGTATTCCGTTCCATCGGCATCGGTGAGGGTGACGGCGCCCGTCACGAGGTATGGTCCGTTATGGCGAACTTTTATGACAACGTCTGACACGCATCTGCCTTTGCTGGCCTGGGTGTGGGAAGACCGTCTTTCTCGCTTGCCTCGCCCTGCTCCGCCGTGCACGCCAAGCCGATAACTAAAGCAGATGCTGAGCACAGAGCGCTATCGCGACGTGTCCATGACTGCAGCCCGATGGCTGGCAGAAACGAATTCGGTCGAAACGCTCTTCGAGCGCTTTTGCGAGCTCTTGATGCAGTCGTTCGGTCAAATGAGCGCCTTCCTTGCGTTCGCGCAAAAAGACGCACTCCGCATTGAGTTTTCTTATGACGGCAATGTCGCGCGCCATCTCGATGCGGTCGCGCTACCGCGGTCGTCGCCTGCCTATCGGGCGCTGCAGTCCGACACCGCTCAGACCGCGCGCTCAGACGAGCGGCGGCTTGTGGAGATGCCTTCGCAAGCAGAGGCGCTGCATAGCGCTTTCATTCCGCTTCGCATCGGCGGCAAAGCAGCCGGCATTTTCGGGTTAAGCCGCATCTCGAAGCATCCGTTCGGCACCGACGATCTGGATTTCATCGAAGTCGTTACCGGATATCTGGCCGCTGCCGTTCGCGAGAACCGCACGGAACTCGCTACGCTCGAACTCGAGGAACTCGCCGGCACCGACGACTTGACGGGGGTCGCGAACCGGCGCGCCTTCGATCACCGGTTGGAAACCGAGTGCGCATCGCTTGCGCAACTTTCCCTCATGATGCTCGATGTGGACCACTTCAAGGGCTACAACGACACCTATGGCCACGTCGCGGGCGACGAGGTTCTACAACGAATTGCCGAGCGCATTGTTGCCTGCTTTACTCGCACGGCCGATCTTTTCGCACGATACGGTGGCAAGGAGTTCGTGGCCATTTTGCCACGGACGAATTTGGATGGAGCCGCGAGGCTGGCAGAGAACGTACGGGCGGCAGTTCATGAGATGTCGATACCGCATGCCGGATCGCCCGACGGGGTGGTGACGATCAGCGTCGGAGTGACGAGTAGCCCGCCGGGCCCGCAGCGAAGCGGATCCGAGTTGGTTGAACTCGCCGACAAGGCCTTATACGCCGCGAAGAGTGCCGGGCGTAATCGCGTCGCGCGCAGCGATGAAAAAGGCGAAGCTGCCGTTGCAGCCCCTTCGGAAGCCTCGGCCGTTGTTCTGCCGGTTCCTACGTCCCGATTCTTCGGACGCGAAAAAGAACTCGAAGCGGTCGGACGGCTCATCGACACGCAGCGCCTCATCACAATCATCGGCCCCGGCGGAATCGGAAAGACGCGCTTTGCTCTGCAGGTAGCCCTCAGCTCCATTGCCCGCTTCCCAGATGCCGTGCGCTTTGCAGATTTTGGCTCTGTTAAGAGCCCCGACCGCGTTCCTTATGTCGTCGCCACTGCGCTTGGAATTGCAGTCTCCGCAGAATCGTCGGTCATCTCGCAACTGCTCACATTCGTGGAGAAGCGACAAATGCTCCTGATCTTCGATAATTGCGAGCATTTAATTTCCGAATGCGCGAGTCTGGCTGAGAGTCTCCTGCGGACTGCATCGGACGTTCATATTTTGGCGACGGCACGCGAAGCGCTGCGCATCGACGGCGAGATTACGTACGCGCTCTCTCCGCTCTCGGAAAGTGAAGCGGTGGAACTCTTCACCGAACGCGCGCTCTCTGTTGACCCGCAGATGGTTCTAAACGACGAAGATCGCGCAATTCTCTCCGACCTTTGCACGGCGCTTGACCGCATTCCGATGGCGATTGAACTGGCGGCCGCGCGCGTGAACATGTTCAATGTTCGCCAGCTGCACGAAAATTTGCACGACCGCTTTAGCTTACTCTCTGAAGGGCGGCGTTTTGCAAGCGAACGGCAACAGACGCTTTGGGGACTGATCGATTGGAGCTACCGGCTACTCGATGAAGACGAGCGGCGGCTTTTGCTGCGGCTTTCCGTGTTTGCCGGCGAATGGACATTCACCGCCGTATCGGCATGTTGCTTCGGTGAGGCTGTTCCGCTCGAAGGGCGCCTTCCGATCTTTACGCGCCTGGTCGCAAAATCGCTCGTCGCGACCACCCGCCACCCAACGGGCGTGCGATACCGATTGCTTGAGTCGGTGCGAGACTACGCGGATCGTAAACTCAGCGAATCGGGAGAATCAGCGGAGATCAAGAACCGCCATGCCGATTATTTCACGACGTCAGTAAATACGATCTTCGACGAGCACGATGTGGCGCGCAACGACACCTTCATTGCTGCCGTCGATGAAGATTACCCGAATCTGCGTTCCGCGCTCACGTGGCTCAACGACCAAAAGAATGCCGAGATGGCTGCCAAGCTCACCTCGGTGCTCGACTACTTCTGGCTCGCGCGCGGGCTATTCCGCGAGGGGCGGTATTGGATCGAGCAATGTCTGAACATGGCCGAAGGCATTGCGCCCGAATTGCGCGTGCAGCTGTATCGCAGCTTGATTCGTCTGAGCTTTTACGAGAGCGATTATGCCGTCATGCAGCAGGCCGCGAGCAAGGCGATCGAGCTCTACGAAGCGCTTTCCGACCGAACCGGTGTCGCGCAGACGAAAAATGCACTCGGCATCGTGCACCATCTCTTCGGGCGCAGCGAAGAGGCAGAGGCGCTTTTCCGCGAGAGCCTTTCGATGTCTCGCGATCTGGGTAACAAGCGCGATGCTGCGAATTCGCTAAGCAATCTCGGCGCGATTGCGCTCGATCAGCGCGGCGACTACGTGGAAGCAACCAAAATTTTCGAAGAGTGTCTGCAACTCAGCCGCGATCTCGGTGACCGTCGTAGCGAATCGATCGATCTCTCAAATCTTGGGTCGACCGCTTTTCTTGCCGGTGATCTCGACCGTGCAATTCAGCGTAGTCGCGGCTCACTAAAACTTGCGCGCGATTTGCAAATGGAGCCACTGGTCGGCTCGGAGCTGATCTCGCTTGGACGCTATGAGTTGGAAAAAGGGAATGTCGCGGAAGCGTTTTTGGCACTCAAAAAAGGCCTCGGCATCTGCCGCCGGCAGCATAACCATGAAACCATCGGCATGGCGATTGAAAACTTTGCGCGCGTTGCGCTCAAGCTTGGGCGTAACACCGACGGCGTTCAAATGCTTGCGTATGCGGAGAAGTACCGCGTGCGGCACATTGTTCCCCGCTTGCCCATTCCGCTCAAGGAAACGCAAGAGCTCAAAGCGGCCTTGCACGGGCCGCTCGTAGATGCTGCGTTTGAGCGTCAATGGCAAACGGGGGAACGACTTACGCTCGCACAGGTTACGAAGACGGCCGTTAATTTTCTAACGCGCGGAAAGAAGCCGCCGCGTTAGGGCGTTATCGGGGCCGAGACCGTCGGCGTAGTGAACTGCTGGTAGAACGCCGCCTGGCTCATCGGCCGTCCGAGGAAGGCTTGCA
>JACRUB010000196.1 GCA_014305015.1 Vulcanimicrobiota bacterium
GCGATTGATGGTGCGAACCAGAGCGCGGGCGGCGGAGGCATTCGGCGCTACGATAATTGGTCTAACGTCGTGCGTGGCGAGAAACGTAAGGTCGGCGAAAAACGTGGATTCATCAGTGCGCGCGGTCTGCTCATCGACTCGCACCACAAAGTTCTTTCCGGAAAATTCGCTCATCTGCTACCTCCGGCTACTCGGTCTCCAAAGGGTTCTTACCCGTAGTATCGGCCGAAATCGCCTCGCCCAGCGGTTTTGTACTATTAACGTATTGCATCGCCAGATCGATTCGGCCGGTGAACCACCGCTGCGCACCGTCGGCTGCAACTTCGATAATCTTCGGTAGCGCCGTAAGCTCATCAGCGCTAAAAGTGCTTAACACATGATCCATCGACTCGTATTCCGGACGCCCGATACCGACTCGAACGCGCGGAAACTCTTCCGTCATCGTGCCGATCACCGAGCGCAACCCATTGTGTCCGCCGTGGCCACCTCTGGCGCGCATGCGCAACGCACCAAACGGTAAATCCATCTCGTCGCTGATGACGAGAATGTCTTCCGGCGCGCTGCGATACCACGAAGCGATCAATCGGACGGGCACGCCGCTGCTGTTCATGAACGACGTGGGTTTTACGAGCACCAGCTTGCGGCGCGAGTCGTAGACTTGCAGCGCGTCATCTTTCTTTTTCCAAGTCTCCATGGAAAAACGACGCGCGAGCTCGTCGACAACCATGAATCCGATGTTGTGACGGGTCCGCGCGTATTTCTCGCCTGGATTTCCCAGGCCCACTATGAGCCTGGTGTCGGAATCGTTCGCTATTTGGAGTCCTGCGCTGGCGTTTCGCCTTCAGGTTTGGCCCCGATAACTTCGGGTTCAGCCTGCTCGAGCGTAACGGGCTCTTCAAGCTGCTGCTCGGTCTTGGACGGCTCGACGGCGACCACGGTCATGTCGGATGCCGAGATCATCTTGAATCCCTCGGGCAGTTTGACTGCCGAGGCGTTGATGTGCTCGTGGATCCCGAGTTCAGTGACGTCCACTTCGAGGTGATCCGGAATCTTGTTTGCCGGGCCTTCGATTTCGAGTTCGTGATTGACAACATCGAGGACACCGCCGGCCTCGCGAACGCCAAGCGCCACACCGACGGTAACGACTTGCAGTTTCGTGCGCACTTCTTCGTTGGCCGAGACGCGTTGAAGATCGGCGTGGACGACCTTGCGCGTGAGCGGATCGCGCTGCACTTGACGGATCAGCGCCGTATCGGCTTTCTTTCCGCCTAACGTCAGCGTGATGAGCGAACTCATTGCACCGTGATGAACTAAATCTTCAAACGCTTTGGCTTCAAATGCAACCGGTTGCGGATCCGCGCCGTGTCCGTACAGAATGCCGGGGACTTTGCCTTCATGACGCAAGCGATTCGAATTGGTCGTGCCGGCGCCGTCGCGTGTTTCGATTTTTAGAGTGAGATCTTTGGTGGCCACGAGGAACTCCTTAGTGTACGGGCATCGGCGGAGGCGCTAGCAACTCGTCGTCGCTAAAGAGCTCCGAGACGGACCGGTTGGTGGTGATGCGGTTGATCGCATCTGCCAAAATCTGCGCGATGGAAAGCACTGCAAATTTCGGGTGATTTTCAAGCTCCGGAAATGGAATCGTGTTCGTCACGATCACTTTTTCAATCGGAGAATTTTCGAGCACTTTGATCGCCTCACCGGCAAAGATGCCGTGCGTTGCGACCGTGTATACTTTGGTCGCGCCGCGTTGGAGAATCGCCTCGGCCGCCTTAGCGAGCGTGCCGCCGGTCGAGATCATATCATCCACGATGACCGCGATCTTACCGCTAACGTCGCCGACGATGTCGGTCACTTCAGAGACGTCGGGTTCCGGACGGCGCTTGAAGACGATGGCCAGCGTGCTGTTGAGGCGCTTGGCGAAGAGCTCGGCCCGATGGACGCCTCCGGCATCCGGGGAGACGACCACGATCTTATCGTCGCGCAGTCCTACATTCTTAAGGTGATTGCAGAGCGTGGGCATCGCCATCAAATTGTCGACAGGCCCGTCAAAGAAGCCCTGGATTTGCGCGGCATGCAGATCCAAGGTCACCATGCGCTTAGCCCCGGAAATTTTGAGCAAATTGGCGATGACCTTGGCGGAGATGGGCTCGCGGCCTTTGGTCTTCTTATCTTGCTTGGCGTAGCCGTAATACGGGATGACGACGGTAATTCGCGCGGCCGAGGCCCGCTTGAGCGCGTCGATCATGAGCAGTAGCTCAATTATGGAGTCGTTGACGCTGTTGCCGTTGGGGGCCTTGCAGGTCGACTGCACGACAAAGACTTCCGAGCCGCGCACGTTCTCGCTGATTTCGACGCGGCATTCCTCATTCTTGAATTTGGAAACCAGCGCTTTGCCGACGTGCAGCTTCAGCTTCTTTGCAATCTCTTCAGCCAACTGCGGATTCGAGTTGCCGCTAAAGATGAGGGGGTTGTGGCTCAAAGGTTGCTACTCTCCGGGGGCGAGTGAACGGGAAAGGCTTGTTTGGTGCTCCCCTTGCGCAGTCCTCGAAGGGTCCTTTATTTTGCAACCGCTCGACTTGTTTTTCCGTTAAACTGGAGGCATGCCGCGCAACAAATTCGAGCTCGTTACCCCCTTTGCGCTTGCCGGGGACCAGCCGGCCGCGACTGAAGCGCTGGGTCGCGGCGTTCTAGAAGGGCAGAAGATGCAGACGCTCCTCGGCGTCACCGGCAGCGGCAAGACCCTTGCGATGGCCCGGACGATCGAGATCGTGCAGAAACCGACCCTCGTGCTTTGCCACAATAAGCTTCTCGCAGCCCAACTGTGCGCCGAATTTCGCGACTTCTTCCCCAACAATGCAGTCGAGTATTTCGTTTCGTATTTCGATTACTATCAGCCCGAGGCGTATATCGCACACACCGATACTTACATTGAAAAGGATAGCTCGGTCAACGACGAGATCGAGCGGTTGCGCCATGCCGCAACCCAATCGCTGCTGACGCGGCCCGACACGCTGATCGTGGCGTCCGTCTCGTGCATCTACGGCTTGGGCTCGCCCGCCGATTACATGGAGCTCTCGCTCAAGCTCTCGACCGGTGATGAGATCAACCGCGATATCTTGCTGCGCAAGCTCGTGGATATGCAGTACCGCCGCAACGACCTCAATTTGGTCCGCGGCACCTTCCGCGTGCGCGGGGATACGCTCGAATTCGTCGGCGTCGAAGAAGAGCTCGTTCACCGGATTGAGTTTTTCGGCGATGCCATCGAAGCCATCAATGTCGTGAACATCATGACCGGCGAATACGTCGAGTCAAAGGATACGATCACGATCTTTCCGGCCAAGCATTTCATAACTCCGGAAGAGAAACTCAAACGTGCCATCACGGGCATCGAGGAAGAACTCGCGCAGCGGCTCGAGTACTTCAAATCGAACGGCAAACTTCTGGAAGCGCAGCGCCTGGAAATGCGTTCGCGCTACGATCTCGATATGTTGCGCGAAGTCGGCTATTGCAACGGCGTGGAGAATTACTCGCGTCACTTGAGCGGACGTGAAGCCGGTTCAACGCCGTGGTGCCTGCTCGACTTCTTTCCGAAAGACTGGTTGCTCTTCGTCGATGAGTCGCACGTTTCGCTTCCGCAAGTGCACGGCATGTACGGCGGGGATAAGTCGCGCAAAGAATCGCTGGTCGAACACGGCTTTCGTTTACCGAGCGCGCTCGATAACCGCCCGCTCACATACGAAGAGTTCGACGAGCATCTCAATCAGGTGATCTACGTATCGGCAACACCGGGAACGTACGAGATGGGCCGCTCCTCGCAAGTAGTCGAGATGATCATTCGCCCGACCGGCCTGGTGGATCCCGAAGTTGAAGTGCGTCAAACGCGCAACCAAGTCGACGATCTGATGGAAGAGATTCAAAAACGCGTGGTTGCCAAGGAACGAGTACTCGTTACCACGCTCACCAAGAAGATGGCCGAAGATCTCACGGACTTCCTGATCGAGAACGGCCTCAAAGCCCGCTATCTGCACAGTGAGATCGACACACTCGAGCGTATCGCGATTCTGCGTGACTTGCGCCTTGGTGCGTTCGACTGCCTCGTCGGAATCAATCTGCTTCGCGAAGGATTGGATTTACCCGAGGTCTCGTTCGTCGGCATCCTGGATGCCGATAAGGAAGGCTATCTGCGCAGCGGCACGTCGCTTATCCAAACGATCGGCCGTGCGGCGCGCAACGTCGAAGGCAAAGTCGTGATGTACGCGGATACGATTACGGAGTCGATGGCGCGCGCAATCGGCGAAACCAAACGCCGCCGCGAACGGCAAGTCGCCTATAATCTCGAGCACGGCATCGAGCCGAAGAGCATCCGGCGCGAGGTACGCAACATTCTCTCGATGGTTGGCGCGACCGAAGAAAACACCATCGGTCTGCGGGCCGAGAAACTTCCCCGCGACGTTGCCGCCAAAATGGCTGCCGATATTGAGCGCAAGATGCGCGAGTACGCCGCGAATCTCGAGTTTGAAAAAGCCGCCGCGCTGCGTGACGAGCTGCTGAACCTTCGCAAGGCAATGGGCGGAAACGAATCGGTGCTCTTCCAAGGCCGCGCGCCGAAGATCTTCGAGCACGCACTCAAGGAACTGGTCGGCAGCTAGCTAAAGCGGCTGCTCGCTCAACAGGGGACAGTCAAAGCGCTTGCTTGTCAAACCTTTGTTGTCCTCACGGTCCATGCGATCGGTGAGCGCCTTGACGATCGCTCCATTCTGAGCCGAAAGAGGACGGGTTTTCTGAGATCGCCCCCACTGCGCATCCACTTTTCGGCGAACGCAAAGGCGGATTTATCCGCCTTTGCAATCTCTATGCGGAGTTTGAGCGCCTGCAGGC
>JACRUB010000033.1 GCA_014305015.1 Vulcanimicrobiota bacterium
CCCATCGTACAGATCATTCCGATTGCTTCGAAGGCATACCCTTTGGACCAATGCGGGCGCCCCATCCAATAACTGATGTTGCCGGTTGTCGGAGAGACGAGCACCAGGCGGAGCATTCCAACGGCTTCATTAGTGTCGTTGCGAGCAATGATGTAGTTGTGCTCGCGGTCTCTTGTGGTGAACATCTCACGCAAGCGCGAAGCGAACATCTCGCGATTATCCGGTGGAACTACGACAAGAAACTTGGCAACCTGGGGATCCGTGATGTAGCGAAAGAGCGGACGGACATCCTCGTCGCGGCCCGCGCGAAGTGTAATCTTTTGACCAATAACGGGTTGCACTAAGCGGCCCTTGCCCCGCTCCTAGAGTTGTTCTGCCGTTCGTACGATCCGGTTTGCCATGTTTGCGAAGATAAGACCGTGAAAAACTGCCACGCTATACAAGTAGATATACCCAAAGAGTCCACGCGGTTCGAAGAAAGCGGTTTGCCTGAAGAGCGACGTGCCGGCATTGTGTCTTTGGACTTCAAATTCCAGCCACGCTTTTCCCGGCAGACGCAAATTGCTGGCGGACCGCCGGCCGCGCCGCAGTCCAACCCCGCCGACGGCGGAATCCACGGCCTCACCAAGTGACCCAATACAATGAGAGGCGCGGAGTAAAGAATGGAACGATCAATAGTGTGCGCTTGAGATTTCGCAAGCGCGCGTAGCTGAGCATCATCTCCTTATGGTCGGCATCTCCGAAATCCATCGTATCGCTCATCGCGTGAATGAGATAATACGCAACTTCCACTCCGGCGCACGCCGCTTGTATACTTTGTGCATCCCCCGCGTCGCCCTCGACGATTTCCGCACCATCAAAACGTCCAACCAGCCGCGAGGCGTCACGCGCCATGCAGCGCACATCGTGACCCGGCTACACTAGGAGCGGCACGAGGCGTCCCCCGATAGATCCCGTCGCTCCGGTAACGAGTATATGCATGCCTTAAAACAACGCGCATCGACAGCAAATTAGATTCGCATTCCGACTTAAGTTGCAGGAGAAATATTTGACCTTTGCCGCGCAAGCGTGGCATACTTGGCCTTCATGTTTGAATCTCTCGGCTTGCAGCCGGCGCTTTTGCGAGCCGTCCGCGACCTTCATTTTTCCGAACCGACGCCCGTTCAATATGCAGCCATCCCTCCGGCCTTAGCGGGTCGCGACGTGTTGGCAAGCGCCGCAACAGGCAGCGGCAAGACCGGCGCATTCGGTCTTCCCTTACTTCAGGCGCTGCTCGCGTTGCCGCGCGGCAAAACGCGCGCACTTGTTCTTGCGCCTACCAGAGAACTCGCCGCACAGATCACCTCTCACCTCGGTGCCCTCGCCAAACATACCCCGATTAAAATCGCAGCCGTGTACGGCGGCGTTGGTTTCGGCGGACAAGTTGCTTCCTTTAAAAGAGGCACGGACATCATCGTTGCAACGCCCGGACGCCTGCTCGATCATCTCGCGCAAGGGACCGCCTCACTCGGAGATATTTCTTTCCTGGTTCTCGACGAAGCGGATCGCATGCTTGATATGGGCTTTCTGCCCGTCGTGCGCCGCATCATCAAGAAGATTCCGGCTGCGCATCAGACGTTGTTTTTCTCTGCGACGATTCCGGACGCGATTGCCAAGCTTACCAAAGAAATGCTTCGCGATCCCGTGCGCGTCAATTTAGCGCCGACAACTGCGCCGGCAACCGGCATTACACAAACGATCTACACGATAGATCAGCAGCGTAAAACCGATTTACTCGTTGAGTTACTCAAAGACAACGCAATTTACAGCGCGATCGCTTTCACGCGCACAAAAGCACGCGCGAACCGCCTGGCCGCCGCGCTCGAGAAGCAGAATATTCCGGCAGAACGCATACATGGTGACCGCTCGCAGGCGCAGCGCACGCGCGCGCTCGCCGATTTCAAAAGCGGCCGGTACCGCATTCTGGTTGCTACCGACGTTGCATCGCGCGGCATTGATATCGTCGATCTTGGGCACGTTGTCAACTACGACGTCCCGCTCGTGGCGGAAGATTACGTTCACCGCATCGGCCGCACGGCTCGCGCTAAGATGACTGGCGACGCCATCACGTTCGTCGCACCGGATGAGGAGCAGTTTTTCGCCCAAATTGAAAGGACGCTTGGAAAGCGTCTCGACCGCTCGAAGAATCCGGAGCTCCCGCCCCCCGCTGCGGCGCCTCCCCGAATGCATCAAGTCCATAACCGGCGGCAAAGCGGCAACGGCTCGCGACGCAAGAGATAGAAAGAAGGGCCGGCGTAGTGCCGGCCCCCTTGCTTTAACTCAGCGTTTTGCTGCGTGTGTAGTCGATATCCCCAGTTTCCGTACTCGATGGCGTGAAGATGGAACGCACTTGATCGCGATTCTCCGTTCTCGGACGAACGCCAAGCAGAATTCCGCCGCGATCGAGGCCCTCACTGTATTCCTTAGCCTTATGCTCGGGGATGCCCGCACCGACCAGCGCGCCGATGATCCCACCGGTTACGCCGCCGGCTCCCAGGCCCGCAAGGGCTGCCGCAAGCGGACCAATCACGAGCGGCGTAGCTGCTCCGCCGGTTGCGCCAATTGCAATCACACTGCCGGTCGCCGTTAGTCCGGCAATCAGTCCGCCGAGCGCACCACCAACGGCAGCGCCTGTCACGGCACCTTCGGCTGCTTTCGTGCCGGTCTCATTCGCGAATTCTTTTTCACGAGTTTTGTCGTTCATCATGACACTGATGTCGTCACGACTATATCCTAAGTCTTCTAGACGCTGCACCGTGCTCTCGGCGCTGGGGCGGTCATAGTACATTCCAGTTTCGAATGTGTCGTCATGGGTTGCCAAATTCAAATCCTCCAATAGCGTAGAGAATGCTTCCCTTTAAACATGTAAGACAAACGCGGCAACGGCTTGCTCGCAGGCTCTTTCTTAAGGCGACACAAGACCAGCCCACGTCCGCGAATATTTTGCATTGGTGAGCCCGCGGGTTGTTCGCGTAAGCACACAGGTCGTAACACCCGAGTGTCTATGTGCGGACAGAAATGCAATCGCGCGCAGTGTGAGCGAACCGGTGCGCGGAACCTTTGCCGTAAACGGCCCAGTGTAACGAATCGCAGACAGGCCTGGGACGGAGCCGTCAGTTGAATAGTAGACATCACCCATCCCGCGCAAGCGCACGCTCACCGATTGCGCGTCGGTCAAAGCTTGCGCCGCTTGTGGATCACCGGCAACCGGAGCAAACGCAATATGTGGGGCTTGCACGCTAAAGAGGACGCTTGGCGGGCGAAAGGCGTACCCGCGTTCTTCTAGCGCAGATAGTTGCGCGGGTAACCGCTCTAAGAATCTATCCCAGTTTTTGCGGCCGGGCGGATCCCACACGATTTCCGCCAGCGCAAGCTCGCGCGGGAAGACCATGTAGAAAAGATGATCGGGCGTACGTACACGTTCGGTCCACACGTTTGCCTGCGCGCCGTACACCCGGCCCGCTGCCCGGTCCGGCTGCGGATTGAATGCGTAGACTTGTTCGAGGGTGGACATGTGCGGAGCGGCAAGTGGTTCCTGAACGCGTGCGCCTTGATACGCATCAAAATACAGCGGGCCGTCGGGCGATACCACGACGTCATATCCGAGCGCGAGTGCATGCAGCGCTCTCTTCTCTCCGTGCCATGACATGATGAGCATCGACTTTGCCGGATGCGCGGCAAGCACATCATCCCACCCAACGGCGCGGCGGCCGTGGACGCTTAAGAACCGCTGGACTTCCCGCATCATCGCCGCGGGCGCAGCGGAGTAAACTGCTTCATCGCCTCCGATATGTACGTAGTGTCCTGGAAACATCGTCATGACTTCGGTTAGAACGTTTTCAACGAAAGCAGCCGTATAGGAATAGGCACGACGCGCGGCAGTTGAATGCGCGGGTATCTCGATCTCCGGCACGACCGTTACGTGCCGGAGGGCAGCGTACCGAACGACCTCGCCTATTTGCGCCTGGGTGTAATACGGCCCGGCCCCGGTAAGGTGCGGATAACGTTTGATTTCGAGCCGCCACGCTTGATCGTCCGTTAGATGCCAATGGAATATATTGAGTTTATAGTGTGCGGCGATGTCGATGTAGCGTTCAACGACGGCAACCTCAAAGAAATGGCGGCTGACATCCAGATGGATGCCGCGCCACGCATATTCCGGGCGGTCGAAGACGACTGCAGGTGCGCTCACAAGCTTTTGATCCTGAAGGCGCGAAAGTTGTTCGAGCGTTTGAACGCCATAGAACAGTCCCGCACCGGTATTTGCAGTGATCGCTACCCCACTGGGATTCACTGTAAGCCGATAGCCCTCGGTGCCGAGCTTTTGCTCCGGACGTGGAAGCCGGCGAAGTACCACTGAAGATTTGGGGGCGCCGGTTCGCGATTGTACGTGATGCAGCCAAAGAAAGTCCATTAAAAAACCGGCGGCATTGCGTGCTGCCGAATCGCGAGCCTCGATGTTCACAGTCTGCCGCCAGACATATGCACCGCCATTCGGCAGCGCAAGCGAAACCGGCTGCGGAACAATGGAAACGACGGAGCGAGAGATCTTGCTATGGGATTCGACGGCTCCACCCGCGCACGCACTCAAGAATGCGGGTAGCAAAAGCAGGGCTGGCAATCGCTTTGGCATGGTCGCGTTTGTTCTCTTCGGCATGGCAGCGCTCATCCGGCCGGCTTCGGCGGCGAGCCGGGCGCTCTCCCGGGGAGTTTGATAAAACTTTGACGCGTATCGCGGGTTCTGTAGAAGGAAGCAGTTGGAAAATGCAAGGACAAGCGTGGTATCTGATGAGGTATTTGATGACCCGAAGATTTTTTGAACTGCT
>JACRUB010000053.1 GCA_014305015.1 Vulcanimicrobiota bacterium
TTCGGGCCCGCGGCTCTTGACGATGCCGTGGTGCCGCCCTGCGTTCCGACCTTGGTGCATCCAGTGATGAACGCTGCAGCGAGCAGAAGTGCGATGAGCTGTTTCAAATCTATACTCCCTTAGGATTCTCTCATTGATTGGGGATCGATGCCCTCGCGTTCGCAAAACTCGCGATAGGCCTGAGGTGAAATCTCCGATGGCTTGATCTCGCTACGGCCGCCCCAGAAAACATTTGTATAGCTTACGGTGATGCCGGCTTCTTCTAAATGGCGATCGATGGCCGCTTTGTGCTCGAGAACCAGTTCCTTATCAAGTCCATGCGCGACGCCCATCACGTTAACATTCTTGAATTCCGGACAGCCTTCGCGCCAATACGCATGCGTCATGATATGGTGGCGCCCCACTTCTTGACCCGCTTCCATTTCGCGGCCCGCCGGCACCGCCCAGTGAAAGAGTGCATTGTACCGCGTTACGCGTTCGTTATTCGCCGTTACTTTAACGTGCTCGAGAAAGGTTGAGAAACGCCCGATCACTTTGCGTTCATTCAATGAACGTGCCACCCGGTAGAACGTCTCCAAATCAACGTCCGCTTCTCTCGCCCGCGCTTCCCACAAGTTCGGCACCAGCTCGGCTGGCGCAAACTCGCGTTTGAGCGCGGTCAATACGCGCCAATCAAGCTCACTCAACTCAACGATGTTCGTATCTTTGACTTCCGCCGGCACATCGGCGCGGCTACCCGGCTCGATTCCACGCCGGCGCATGTGTCCAACGCCCAGCGCAAACAGCCGTTTTGCCGGCATCAAGCGGAAATGGTCCGCATCGATTTTGTTGCGCAAGAACTCCGCATGCTTTTCAATCGAAAACCCTTGCGGCACTTTTAAGGTTGTCCATAAACGATATGTCGATCCCGGCGTAGCGGCGTCGGTGGTGCGAATAACAACATGTCCCGAGAACGGATCGCGCTGATACATGTAGTCAAACGCGGCATCGAGCTTCTCAGGCGAAACTTGCCACGCAACAAGCGCGCCCTTGGCGAGGTTGGTCGCCATGAGCGTTTGCCGCACGCGCCGGATCGTGCCCGCTTCCAACATCGCGCGCACGCGTTCGAGCACGGTTTCGACAGAGAGTCCCGTCTGCTGCTCTACCTCGCCAAACGGATCGATCTGAAAACCGGAAAGCCGGTCCTCCGAGATGGCCAAAATCTTGGCATTGATGGGATCACTTATCGCGGCGGGAGAACTCTGATCGACGGGCATCCCCTGCTATTATCCACAAGGAGTGGGGCTCCCTCACACGGCGGCAGGTTTGGCGGCACCATATGCACCGTCCGAGGACCGCTAGAAAAACGCCGTCCTGTCGTTTTTCTGCTTCCCCGCATTTTGCGAAAACCAAAGGAAGATGACGTCCGTGTCAATTCGCAAAATGTCGGAGGATCCTCAAACGGTGCACATGGCGCCAAAAACCGACGCCGTATTCGTTCGCTTAGAAGCTCAAGTGTGCCGTATCGACGATGTCGTTCTCACCTAACGCAAACAAGTAGTTCTGCTCAGCCTGCCGCAGTTGATAGACCGCATTAAGCTGATCGGTCTGTGCTTGCGTCAATCCGACCTGAGCGTTGAGCAACAAGGGCAAGGTGGTGACACCGGCCTTGTACTGCGCTTGCGTGGCACGCAGAACTTCTTGCGCCTTACGGAGTTCCGCTAGCGCTTGCGTGGATGCGGATTGCGCGGAGACGAGGTTGACCAGCGCTTGCTGGACGGAAAGGCCGATGCCGAGGCGGGAGGTCTGCAAGTTTGCGTTTGCGATGTCGAGCTGCGCTTGCGATTGCGCCGTTTGCGCATGCGTCTGACCCGCATCAAAGAGCGGGATCGCGATTGCGGCACCAATCGAGTTTGAATTGCGAAAGTCACCGCCCGTGGCGTTGGTCGAGGTTGCGCCGTCGCTTGCGCTGCCGGTAAGTGACGGGAAACGTCCCAGGCGCGCCGCCTTGAGTGCGTCTTGGGCCGAGATGACCGTGTGGTTCGCGGCGTTGTAGTCCGGTCGCAACTCGAGCGCCCGCTTATTGGCGGCATCGTACGAAAGCAACGGCGCTTGCAGGAGGGATGCCGTGGGATTTGCGGGCGTATCGTCAGCCGGACGGACATCTGCATTCGCTTCTAAGCCCAAGACATTTGCGAAGGTTGCGAATGCGGAAAGTTCGGCGCCTTGCGCGCGAACCAACGCCACGCGAGCCTGCGCTGTCGGAAATTGCGCGGTGGCAAGATCGGAGCGCGCGGTCGTTCCCGCACGAATTTGTGCGAGCACGAGATTCTCTTGCGTTTGATTCTGAACGACGACGTCGGCAGCCAGCGCTGTCGCCTGCTGAGCGGAGAGCGCGTTATAGTATGCCGTCGCAACGTTAAACGTCAGCGTTTGCAAATTGCGTCGATAGGTCGCGACCGCGCCTTGCTGGTTCTCCTGCGCGGAGCGAATTTGCGCCGCAACACGCCCGCCGTCAAAGATGAGTTGCCGTAAGTTTGCGGTCAACGAATTTTGCGTGAACGAACCGCCGGCACGCACCCCGCCCCCCGCACCACCGCCGAAACTACCGGCTTGCGAATTGCTGCGCGTAATTGCCGCCGTGCCCGAAAGATTCGGCAGCGCGGGGACACGGGCGAGATCGACTTGCGCTCCTGCCACCGCTTCGCTTCCGCGCGCGGCCGCCAAGACCGGCGAGCGCGCAACTGCGATGTTGACCGCTTGACCGAGTGTTATTCTTTGCGGCACGCCCGCCACAGGAACGCCTTGCGCGATACCGGGAGCCGGCGTACCGTACGCCGGATACGGCAACGGCGAACCGGAAGCAGTCGGGAACGGCGGTGGCGTTGGCGGCTTGGGAGTCGGCGCTGCATTTGCGAGCGCGGGAAAACAGCCGAGCGCCAGAGCCGCGCCGGCAATTAAAATTGCTTTTTTCACGGTTTCTTGTGCGCCCCGCCAGCCGTTGGCGCTAGAGCGGCGCCGTTGACAGCTACGACGCTGCCGTTCTGCAGCGCATCGGGACGCGTCGTGATGACTTGCACACCCGGACGAATCTGCGCGCCGTGTACTTCACTTAGCGTATCGGTCTGAATTCCGAGGGTCACCGGAACTTCAACGGCCTTGCCGGCATTCACAACGAACACCGTACTTCCGCGTTCGTTCTGCCCGACGGCGGAACGAGGCACGACAATAGTTGCAACGTGATGCTCTTTCGGCACCGTTACCGCGACGAGCATTCCGCCGCGCAACACACCGCCGGGATTGGCTTGACGGATGCGCGCGCGATAGGAGAGCGTCCCCTGGGTCGGCACCGCATTCACATCGCTGATGGCGCCCGAGAACGTTTTTCCGGGCAAGGAGCTCGTGGTGAACCTTACGGGCGAACCCGCATGGAGATAGGCCAAATCCTCATCGGGCACGTTGATATTAATGTAGACGTAGTCGACTTGCGATAAACGCAGCACGGGCGCCGCTGGGCCGGCCATTGCGCCAGGGTCCATCAGGCGTTGAGTGATCACACCGCCGAACGGCGCATATAATGCGGTTTGCGCAATCTGCGTGGAAAGCGTGTTGGCTTGCGCCTGTGCCGATTGAATCGCGGCGCGATCGGCTGCCGCGTTTGCGGACGAAACGCCGGTTTGCTGCGTATTGCTGCGCGCGGTCTGCAGTTGTTGCTGATCGATCTGCACGCGTTGCTGCGCGGCGACGTACTGCGAGCGGGATTGCTCGAGCGCCGTCTGCGACACGTATCCCTGTTTGAAGAGCTGCGTATTTTGAGTGTAGACGAGTTGCGCGTTTATAAGCGCGGCTTTATCGGTATTGACGGTGTTCTGCGCTGTTTGCACGCCCGCGGAGACTTGCTGCTGCATTATCGGAACGCCGAGTGCCGAGCTCTGAGCGCGCGCCGAGGCTTGTGCGATCAAGGCCTGATCTTGTGCGAGTTGGGCGCGCATTGTCGAATCATCGACCCTTGCGAGCAACTGACCGGCGCTTACGCGTTGCCCTTCATTGACGTACACCGCGAGGAGCGGGCCCGGTTGTTGCACCGAGAGCGTTGCGTCCTGAAGAGGCGCGACTTGACCGTCCAAGTTGACGTAAGTGGCAATGTCCCGGCGGATGGCCGTCGCCGTGTCCACGTTGAGCGGCGGCGGTCCCTTTGGTCCCGCCTCTTTTTTTCCGCAACCCGAAAGCCCGACGGCGGCCACGGCTGCTATGGCAATTGCCACACGTTGATACTGCATTGTTCTCCTGGGTTGGCAAGCTAATCAAACCTACTTACGGCACAAAACCGAAATTGATTCAGTTGGGTTCACTTCGAGGCTATCAAAATTGTCTCAAAGCCTCCTGAGGCGGGAGCGGGGGCCCTTGCGTTGTATTGTTCCGGAGCAATGAGTGCAAAACTCGACATCGGCCGCACGTACAGCAGCCAGACCCGCGTTGAAGAGTGGATGACCGCGGAGAAGGCCGGAAACAAAGGGGCCGATGTGCTCTCCACCCCTCAGCTAGTCCAACTTATTGAAGAAGCGGCCATGCACTGCGTTGCCCCGCTCCTCTCGCCCGAGCAGTTAAGCGTCGGCACCCACATCGATCTCGAGCACCGCAATCCCGTGCCGGTCGGATTTATCGTCCGTACAGAGGTCGAAGTCGTGCAAGTCGACGGTCCCCGCATTACCTTTGCCGTCCAGGTTTTCGACGAGCAAGAAAATGTGGCCGAGGGCACTCACGAGCGCTATATCATCGAGCTGACCAAGTTTATTTCCAAACTTGAAGACAAAATGGCCTAATTGCGCGTTATGAGGTCGTATGGGCAATTTTAGGT
>JACRUB010000040.1 GCA_014305015.1 Vulcanimicrobiota bacterium
CAACGTCACGATCTTCGGCGAGTCGGGCGGCGTCGATCAATATGCAACCGGCCAAAAAGCGATCAACAATCAAGAAGGCACGTGGCGCGACGCGGAAGACGGCATCCTCTCCGAAAATACCATTTCGCAAGGCTCCGTCGACTCGATCATCGGCTTGAGCGTCGATGCCGATCCCACCGACGAACGAACGCTCTATGCGTGGCTTGCATGTGGCGAGCACATCGATGACGTCACGCGCTTGCACGAACGTGTGCGCGAAGATCCCGGCCACTTTATTAAACGTACGCACGATTACTGGTATCTGTGGTGCAACAAGGAAGAGACGGACTTTGGTCCGATGCCGGCCGAACTCGTCAATGAATACAAGCGCAGCCTTCTGACGATCCGCACGCAAATCGATGATGCCGGCGGCATTCTTGCAGCCAACGATTCCGATATCCAAGCCTTTGCCGGCGATACCTATTCGTATGTGTGGCCGCGCGACGGATCGCTTGTGGCATACGCGCTCGATCAAGCCGGCCGTCACGAACTCGCGTCGGGATTTTTTGACTTTGCGGGCCGCATTGTCAACCGCGAAGGCTACTTCTTGCACAAGTACAATCCAGATGGCACGCTCGCATCGTCGTGGCATCCGTATTTTGTAAACGGGCGGCCGCGTTTACCCATTCAAGAAGACGAAACCGCGCTCGTCCTCTGGAGTCTGTGGAATCACTTCGATACCTCGCGGTCGATCGAATCAATTAAGGAACTCTACGCGAAGATCGTCACACCGTGCGCTGATTTTCTTACAAACTACACCGACAGCGAGGGGCTCTGTAAAGGATCGTACGATTTGTGGGAAGAGCGGTGGGGCATTCATGCGTTCACGGTCGGCGCGGTGTACGGCGGGCTGCGCGCGGCCGCGAACTTCGCACATTCGTTCGGTGAGAAACATGACGGCGACCGCTACGATGCCGCCGCCGAACGGCTCACAAAAGTTGTCTGCGAGAAATTCTTCGATGAGCCCGGCAAGCGCTTTGCGCGCATGATCGCAGTTGACCAGGACGGGAACTTCTCGCCGACTGGACTCCGGACGCGGCCATTATGGGATTGTTATTTTTCGGGATGATCGATGCCGATAATCCGCGCTTCACACCCGCCTTTGATGCCCTATTCGAGCGGTTGTGGGTAAAAACGGATGTCGGCGGCTGTGCCCGCTACGTCAACGATTACTACTTTCAGCAGAGCCAGGACGTCGAAAACATCCCCGGAAATCCGTGGTTTATCTGCACGCTGTGGCGGGCGCGCTACTTGATCGCGCGTGCCAAGAACCAGCCCGATCTCGAGAAGGCGCTGCCCCTCTTGAAGTGGGTTCAGGAGCACGCACTACCCAGCGGCGTCCTGGCCGAACAGGTCCATCCCGAGACCGACGCGCCGCTCTCAGTCTCGCCGCTCACCTGGAGCCACGCCGAGTACATCACCGCATTTCTGGCCTATCTGGATAAGCTCTCGAGCCTAACACTATGCCCGACTTGCCACCGGCCCACCTATATGCGCGAGCACCGCAAGCTCTACGAAGAGCACTTGGACAGCACCCACTTCGAATCTGTGGGGTAACGGCCGAAACCTAAAGCATGACCTGGATTACGGTGCTTGCGGTGCTCGCGGTGATCGCGATGGCACTCTATGCAAGCGCGCAGGCGAAGCGCTCTTTAAAGGAGCGAACCGAAGGCGAGCGGGTTCGAGCGCTTTTTTCGCGCTACGTTCCCGAGGTGGTCGTCGACGAGTTACTCGAGCGCAAAGATGCACGTCTCTTCGCGGGCAAAGAGTACTACGCCACAGTCCTTTCCTGCGGCATCTGGAAATTCTCGCTCTTTGCCGAAGATTTGAGCCCGCAGCAGACGCTGCAATATCTCAACGAGTTTTACACATTGTGCGGCAAGGCGGTCGAAAAACATCGGGGCATCGTCGAGAGTCTGCGCGGCGACAGCCTGACCGCCGTTTTCGGCGTGCTGATCGAGGAGCCGTTTGCGGAAGAACGCGCAGTTCGCGCGGCTCTGGATATCGTGCGGCTCATCTCCGCGATGAACGCCCGCTGGCAATCGCAGGGGCGCAAACCGTTTCAAGTCGGCATCGGCCTCAACTCGGGAACGATTATTGCAGGCGATACCGGCTATCAGCAGCGCCGCGAATTTTCGCTGGTCGGGAACGACGTGCAAGTCGCTGTGCGGCTGCAAGAAGCCACCGAAGAGATGAATGCTTCGGTCATAGCATCGGCGGCAACGTTCCGTCCCGTCTCTGAAATTTTCGTCGGCGTTCCGATGAAATCGATTCCGCTACGCGGTATGAAAAAGCTTACGCAAGCCTTTATCGTGCGCGGCGTTGCGAAACGCACGTTTGCAGACGAAGACAATCTGACGCTGCCTTCCGAAGGCCAGTTCCGCCGCACCGAGATCAAATCGGAGCCACCCCCGTCCGTCACCCCGCCCGCCGCTGCACGCCCGCCTGCGCCACGAACACCCCCTCCGGTCGCCACCGTACCGCCAAGCGCCCCAATACCCGCAGCGGCCGTACCGGATTTCGTGAACTCAGCACCGCCGCCGCGCCCCGCTCCCGAAAGGCATTTCTCGAGTTTGGACGATGACAAACCGGCAATGCCGGCGCCCCCACCGACGGACCAAACGTACGAAGACGACAGCGGTCCACCGCTACGCTTAGGACCGTAAAGGCCCCACAAGTTCCGGGAGGGCCACCGTGGCCGGCAAGCGGATCGTCAGATCGCACGACCCGCTGATCGCGGTCTCTTCCGGATTGATTTCCGCGATGTAGGCGCCGGTGGCAAAGCGGGTAGCGAGCGCCGCCGCGGGATTCACCATACCCGATGTTCCGACGACCAGCATCACCTCGCTGCGCGCCGCGGCATCGGAGGCAGCTGCCCAAATTTTTTGATCCAGGCCCTCGCCGAACCACACAATGTCGGGACGGAACATTCCACCGCATTCGTGCTCGATCTCATCCAGAGGCAATCCATTCTCCATCGGCCGGCGTGTCTTGCAATGTGTGCAGCGCGCTTCGCGCAAATGACCGTGCAATTCAAGCACGTTCTTCGATCCCGCGCGCAGATGTAAGGAATCAACGTTTTGCGTGGCAAGAGTGAAATCGGAGAACCGCGATTCGAGCTCGACAAGCGCGAGATGGCCGGCATTTGGTTGCGCTCGCCTGTGGGCGGCTTTGCGTTCGTTGTACCACGTCCACACGAGATGGGGATCCCGCGCAAATCCTTCGGGCGAGGCAAGCTCTTCGACCCGGTGTGTTCGCCACAGTCCACCGATTCCGCGAAAAGTCGGCAGTCCGCTCTCCGCGGAAATGCCGGAACCTGTGAGAACCGTGACGCGACGCGCGCTGCGGAGCCGCTCGAGAAGTTCTTTCAAGCCTTTACGCTTCTGCGGGCGAGCATAGAATCCGGGCAGGGCACCCCCACGTTACCATATCGAGGTCACTACAAATATGAGGCGAAGCAGAACCCCGTGGAAGATGCCGTGCGGCTTATGTCACGCGTCCGCAATCGCGATGCGGCAGCATTCGAGCAATTATATGACGGATACCACCGGCTGGTATACGGCATCGCTTTGCGCATTCTCGGCGACGTCGCTGCGGCGGAAGACGTAACGCAAGCCGTGTTCCTCAAACTTTGGAGTTCGCCGGCGCTCTTTGCCAAGGGCAACTTCGGCGCATGGATCGCTAGGGTCGCGCGAAATCGCGCCCTCGATGTGGTGCGCAGCAGAACCGTTCGCGCGGAAAGCGAAATGCCCGATGCGATGCCGCTCGACGATGCGCTCGAAGATACCGCGTTTGCTCACATCGATGCCGAGCAAGTGCGTTCCGCCCTTTCGCAGTTGCCCGAGGAACAGCGCAGCCCGATTGAACTTGGGTTCTTCGGTGGAATCACGCACGAAGATATTGCGCGGCAGACCGGCATACCGCTTGGAACAGTCAAGACGCGCATCCGCACCGGACTGCGAAAATTACGAATGCACCTAGACGGCATGGTGACGGTATGATGGCGCACGACGATCTGCTAGATCTGATTGGGGTCTATGCACTCGGAAGTCTTCCGAAGCACGAAGCCTCGAGCGTTCGCGAGCATCTAAAGACCTGTGCCGAGTGCCGCCAAGAATACGATGCTGTGCGACCCGCGGTAAATGCGCTCGCGGTTTCGGCGGAAGCCGGTGCAAGCGAATTGCTCAAGGCGCGGATAATGAAAACCGTACGCGCTGAGAGCGACCGGAGCACGGAGCGCCGGCCGCGCGCGATTGTCTGGCCCGCATATATGGCCGCCGCCGCTTCAATCGTGATCGCGCTATGGGCCGAAGGCTCAAATATCCTCATCAAGCAAGAGGTGCGCACTTCTACAGATCAGGTTGCGCTGCTTAGCGCTCAGGTCAAAGCGGCAGATGGCACCGTCGCAGCCCAAAAAATGATGGTTGCCGATTTGATGAGCAGCGATTCGAAGCGCTTCCAAGTCGCGGACGGCGAAGTGGTTATGCACGGCGATCGTATCTACATCGCCATGCACGGCATGCCCCTGCCGCCGAAGGGACATGTGTATCAAGCGTGGATGTTGCGCAACGGCGCCAAAGAGATGACGCCCGGCGCTACCTTTACGCCGGATCGCGGCGGCGTTGCCGTTGTTTCGCTGCCTCCGCATGCCTCAAACTTTGCAGCAGTAGCGGTGAGCATCGAGCCGGAAGGCGGCAGCAAAGCGCCCACTTCTAAACCGGAGTTCGTTGTAAAACTCACTTGACCCCAGCCGCCGTC
>JACRUB010000010.1 GCA_014305015.1 Vulcanimicrobiota bacterium
TGCCCGCGCCCGGATTGTTGCCCGCGCCCGGATTGTTGCCCGCGCCCGGATTCGAAGCAACGCATGCGGATCCGTTTATGGAAACGCAACCATTGACCGTTCCACCGGCTCCGCCGTTATTTGCGCCGCCGTTATTTGCGCCGCCGTTATTTGCGCCGCCGTTATTTGCGCCGCCATTATTTGCGCCACCCTTCGACGTGCAACCGTTATTCAGAATTGCTACGCATGCGGCGCCGTTCACTGCAGAGTTTGCCGCATTTGCCGCACCGTTTGCGGTTGCCAGCACACCGGTTGTTGGCACGCCATTTCCGCCCGAAGCATTACTGCAATCGGCGTTCAGAGTCACGCACAGATGCACGTCGGCAAGCTGTACGGCCTGACCGTTAGCCAAGATCACGGCATGGGTCGAGTCAAGGGGTTGAACGATCACAGGGACGTTCGCGCTCACCCCGAGCAGGGTGGGATTTCCGGTAAAGTTTGCGACATTGCCGTCGGGCAGGCGAACCGAAATGGACATCGGCCCGGTTCCCACGACGGTTGCGGGAATCGCATCGCAACCCGCATTGATCGTGACGCAAGCATGTGCGTCCAGGAGATCGGTTACGTGAGCGCCGGCCACAACCCGTGCGTGCGCGGCGTCAAGCGGCGTGATCGTAATCGGAACGCCCGCATTGAGTCCAAGCGGGAGGACATTGCCCAGAAGCGTTTCCGCGTCACCGTTGCCGAGCCGAACGGAGATTGCCGTGGGCGCAACCGCGATAACGTGCCCGCTCATCGTGCCGCGGCAATTCGCGTTGATGGTGACGCATGCGTTAGCATCGGCTAAGGTCGCCACATGTGCGCCTGCTTTGATGCGCACGTGGAAGCGATCGAGCGGAGTGATCGTTACCGGAACCCGCGCTCGTAGGTTCAGATAGTTCAAATGTCCGACATAGGACGCGATGTCGCCGTTGGGAAGTTGTAGCAATAAACGATCGCGACCCGTCACGAGCGCAACCGCTCTCACGCCGAGGCCCGGCAACCGGGCACCGGAGTGCAGTGTGGCGACAAGGTTCACAAGCGTTGCCGACATCATCAATGACTTCATGTTGATACCGTCAGGAACGACAGCCGCGATCGTGCGGCCGCGTAGTCCCGAAAGCACCACCCGCAACGAATTATCGATGTGAAACTGTTGCTGCATCACGCCGAGACCCAGTGTTACAATGTTACCGGTGATGTTTGAGACAGTGCCAAGATAGACGCTTGAGAGTGCGGCACGTGCTCCGGTGCTCAACACCGCAAGACGCGCCGTTTTTCCGAAGTCGTTTGAGACTGAAAGAACGCGTGCGCCAACCCGCACACCGAGGGTGCTAGCCCCATTTGCGGAGAGTTGCATTGTATGCACCTCGCCGTTTGGGCTCACGAACGTGACGAAGTTCTGTTGGATGGCGGTTACGAGACCGCGGATAACGTCGGTCTGGCCAACGATCGAGCTGATATGGATCCCATCGGCACTGCGCAGATACACAGCCTCCCCGACGTAAGCGCGCAGCACTGCAGACATGTTTCCGGCGAGCTGATAGCTCTTGGTGCTTCCGTCGGGAAGTTTCACCGATACGGAAGTCGCTGAGAGCGAGAGCAGTTTGCCGGTCACGCGCTGGCGCACTTCGATGACTGAGCCAGGAAGTGCGGAGCCGCCCATGGCCGCGGGCGCTCCCCCGAAACCATAGGAGTTGCTTTGCGATGCAAAACCGCTAAGCGTGCCGTTGGGGCCGAAAACCGTGGATGTGGTGGCTGCATTGCCACCAAGAACGCCGCCGCCGCCGCCTCCGAGCGCACCGCCGCCGCCAAGGGCACCGCCGCCGCCAAGAGCACCGCCGCCGCCAAGGGCACCGCCGCCGCCAAGAGCACCGCCGCCGCCAAGAGCACCGCCGCCGAGTGTGCCCCCAACGGAGCCGCCGACGGTTCCGCCGACTGTGCCCCCTGCGCCGCCGGCAATTCCGCCTACGGCGCCGCCGACCGCGCCAACAGCTCCGCCGACTGCGCCGCCAACTTTACCGACAGCGCCTCCGACTTGTGCGCTTGCGGGGGTGGTAGTGGTTAATGAGATAAATAGGGCTAGCGCCGCGCAGGCGCCTAGTGGAGTGTATCTGATCATGCCGAATCTCCCGAGAGTCCCGGCACTCGATCGTAGTTGTGTGGTGGGTAGAGAAGAAAGGTCCTAACCTTATTCCCACCTTTGTCGCAATGAAGCGCAAGCAGGCCCTTCCACCCCTTGCTTAAACGCAAATCCTTACAAACGCAGCAGAAAGTTAAACTTGAAAACGCGCCCGGATATTCGTAACGTCGCAATCATTGCCCACGTCGACCACGGCAAAACCACGCTCGTCGATGCCATGCTCAAACAGAGCGGCGTCTTCCGGGAAGGTCAGCACACGGAAACGCGCATGATGGATTCCAATCCGCTTGAGCGCGAGCGCGGTATTACGATCCTGGCCAAAAACACTGCTGTGTGGCACGGCCCCGTGAAATTCAACATTGTCGATACTCCCGGCCACGCCGATTTCGGCGGCGAAGTCGAGCGCGTGCTGCAGATGGTGCAGGGCGTTCTCCTGTTGGTCGACGCCGCTGAAGGCGTGATGCCACAGACTCGCTTTGTCTTACGTAAGGCGCTCGAACTCGATCTTAAGGCCATCGTCGTCATTAATAAGATCGATCGCAAAGATGCGCGTGCCTCCGAGGTTGTCAATGAAGTCTTCGACTTGTTCATCGAACTCGGCGCGAACGACGAGCAAGCAGACTTCTCGGTTGTGTATACGAACGGCAAGCTTGGAATTGCCAAGCGCCACTTAGAAGACGAGAGTGACAATCTGGAACCGCTATTTGAAACCATCGTCGAACGCATTCCCGAAGCCCCGGCCGAAGAAGGCTCGTTCCAAATGCTCATCTCCGCCATCGATCACAACAAGTACGTCGGGCGCATCGGCATCGGGCGCGTTTTCCGCGGCACCTCCAAAGTGAACGCGCCGATCGCAAAAGTTGCACGCGACGGGACGGTTGAGATGGGATTACGCCTCACCAAGCTGCTATCGTTTGTCGGGCTCGAGCGCATCGAAGTTGAAGAAGCCTCCGCGGGCGACATCGTCTGCGTCTCCGGCATCGAAGGACTCAACATCGGCGACACCATTGCGGACGCCGCCAATCCCGAAGGCATCCACGCGGTCGCTGTCGATGAGCCGACCGTTTCGATGTTCTTTATGGTCAACGCATCGCCGTTTGCGGGTCGCGAAGGCAAATTTGTTACGTCTCGGCAAATTCGCGAACGCTTGATGCGCGAGCTTGAATCCAACGTCGCCCTGCGCGTCGCGGACACGGAAAGTGCCGACACGTACGAAGTGCGCGGTCGCGGGGAATTGCATCTTTCGATTTTGATTGAAACGATGCGGCGCGAAGGTTACGAAATGGCGGTTTCAAAACCGCAAGTCATCCTCACGGAGCGCGACGGCAAGAAATACGAGCCGGTGGAGTACGTCGTCGTCGACGTGCCGGACGAATATTCAGGCCCGGTCATCGAAGCACTCGGCCGCCGCAAAGCCATCATGTCCAATATGTTCAACGTCGGCGAATCGCGCCGACTCGAGTATACAATGCCAACGCGCGCTATTTTCGGGCTGCGTGGCGAGTTGCTGACGCTCTCACGCGGCAACGCCGTCATGTCGCACACGTACTACGACCATCAACCGTGGCAGGGTGAGTTGCCCGGACGCGATGTCGGCGCGCTGGTCACAAGCGACACGGGAACGACCACCGCGTATGCAATGGCCGGCCTCGAGCAACGTGGACGGTTCTTCTTGCCGCCGGGCGTCGACGTGTACGAAGGCATGGTGGTCGGCAAGGCCAACGACGATAAAGACATTGCGATCAATGTCGTGCGTGCAAAGAAACTTACGAACATGCGCGCATCCGGTTCGGATGAAAACGTGCGCCTCGCCCCCCCAGAGGAGCTCTCGCTCGAACGCGCCATCGAGTTTATCGAAGACGACGAACTCGTGGAAGTGACGCCGAAATCGATTCGCATTCGCAAGCGCATGCTCAATGAAACGGATCGGTTACGCGCCCGTAAACGCGAAGTAGCCAAAGCCTAGCGTATGAGCGACCCCGCGCCGGATAGCATTCCGACCCAAGCGCACAGGCTGCAACTCGACCGGTTCGGACGTGAAGTGCACACGGAATCGCGCACGATTGCGCGAGGATTCGCCCAATTTCTGCTGCGCGGAAATGTGGTGGATCTTGCTGTTGCAGTCGTCATCGGCGCGTCGGCGGGCGCAGTCATCACGGCCTTCGTCAAGGATGTCTTCACGCCGCTCTTTGGGGCGCTGTTCGGTTCGCACAGTCAGAAAACCGGCGAAGCGTACTTCATGCTCAACCACAGCAAAGTGCTGTACGGCGATTTTCTCAACACGTTCGTGTCGTTTCTGATTATCGCCGTCGTGGTGTATTTCTTTGTGATTACGCCCGTCAATAAACTCGTGACGAGCTCGCATTTCGCTCCACCGCCGGACCCTTCAACACGCAAGTGCCCCGAGTGTTTGAGCGAGATTCCCAAGGCCGCGCGGCGCTGCGCCTATTGCACCGCACCGGTCGAGCCTATCTCCTAAAAAACAAGAAAGGCGTGCGTCCGCGCCTTTCTTGACCT
>JACRUB010000006.1:0-2258 GCA_014305015.1 Vulcanimicrobiota bacterium
TATCACGAGATCAAACTTTCCGGCGTGCAAGACACCTCCGGCGGCTGCCGGCGCGTAGAGCACGTCTGGAAGGTAATACTTTAATTCCACATCGAGACCGGCTTGCGCTAGCATAGACTGCACTTCGAGCGCCGCACGCCGGTGCGTAACGCTCGCAGTATCCGTAATCAAGAGCAACTTGGTGCCCGGCGCGACGCCGGCGGCGCGCAACAATTTCTTCGCGTAGCCGATGTTGTGTTGGCGCACTTTCATCGTACGATCGGCTGCCCACATCCAGTCCGGAATATCCTCAGTCGCTATGCGTTCCTGGCCGAAAGTCAGCGTGCGCACGAGTTGTTCCTTATCGATGCTAGCGGCAACAGCTTCAAGCACCCGTGGGTCACTCAGCGGACGACGCGACGTGTTGAGCTCCATCCCTTCAAACCCGTTCATGTTCACAAGTACGATTCGAATATTTGGAACGGCGCTCAAGCTTTGGAAGTTGCTGATTGAGGGTTGATACATGTAGTCGATCGCGTGCGTGCGCAAGAGATTGATTCCAGCGTTCTCATCGGGAATAATGCGCAGATCTATCCGCTTGAGATGCGGTCTTCCCAAAAAGAACGAATCGTTGGCCGTCATCGAAATTCGATCGCCGTGCGCCCACCGCTCTAGACGGAACGGCCCATCAGAAACGGCTGGGCTTTGGTTGAATCCGATGCGGTTGATGTCGGCGTACTTGCGCAAAGCGTGTGCGGGGACGATCGCGTATGGCTGATCACTCTCGGCAAAGAACGTGTTCACGAATGGCGCGTACCGGTTCTGCAGTCGCACGACGACCGTGAGAGGATCGGGCGTGCGAATGAATGCGATGACGTCGTAGCCATGGCGAGAGACGACGTTGTTTGCTGGGCGCATGATTGCCGACCATGACCACTTCACATCTTCGCTTGTGAGCGCGATGCCGTCGGACCAGCGAATGCCTGGGCGCAAGTGATATGTTACTGTCAGACCGTCTTTGCTTATCCCGCCGTTCTGCTGGCTCGGTACGGTCTTCACCAAGATGGGAACCGGATTGCCACGTGCGTCCGCCGAGATCAGCGGCTCGAACAGAAGCCGCCCGACGAAAACGTCTACCGTACTCGATGCGAGCAATGGATTGAGCGTCTTCGGCTCCAGCGGCAATGCGATGCGTAGCACATCGGGCTGCGTCCATGGACGGCGTCCCGAGGACAGGCCTGTATCGACACGCGTGCATGCGCTCACGAGGAAGGCAACGGCGAGAAGCGCGAGCGGTTTCAAGTACGCCACACGCTCTGCGCGATCCGCCGCCAATTGCCGCCCAATATCTTCAAGACGGCATCATCGTCATAGCCGAGGTCACAGAGGCCTTGTGTAATCTCACTGAGAGCTTCCGGTGGCACCATTGTTGTCGGACGTGAATACGTCGAATCGTCGGGAAACGTTTCGCGCATGGTGCGCAAATATTCAGCGAGTTCTTCTCGATCGAAAACATAATCGAGACCAATGCCCACGTGGCCCGGGCCCACGAGTTGCACCGCGTAGTCGATATGGCGCACAAGGGTTTGGGCGCTCGCGTCCCCCTCGCTCAAGAATGGGCCAATGCCGTTGATACCGATCACACCGCCGTTTTCGGCGCAGGCGTGCATGAGATCATCTCCGATGTTGCGTGTGTGATTGTAAACGCCACTGGGATTGGAGTGCGAAAATATCACGGGGTTTCCGGCCTTTGCGATGACCTCGCGCGTCGTTCGGTGTCCTGTGTGCGAGCAGCAAACGACCATTCCAACTCGCTTCATCTCCGCAAGAACCTCAGCCCCGAATGCGGAGAGACCGGGATCGTCGTCGTAACAACCGCCGCCCACTGCATTGTTTCTGTTATACGCGACGGACATCCAGCGGACGCCAAGGTCCGAAAAGAGTTCTACGACTCCATGGTCGCCCTCGTCGAGCGGGCCCATTCCTTCGATATCGAATGCGATCGCGAGTTTTCCAGCCGCCTTCGCACCATCGATATCTGCAGGGCTCCTCACGAGAACGTAGTGGTCCTTGCGCTGGGCGAACCAGCGCCGGAAACTTGCGAGCATTCGCAAGTGGTCCTGGAGCGACTGCGGGCCAAAGCCCACATTGAGACTCACGACATCGACGCCGGCAGCGCGCATACGCTCTATCTGTGGAATGTACGCGCCGTCGTCCGGGCGCAAGGGCATGCAAGCATGGTTATCCCACACAAGCGCTTTCTTCATAAGTTGCGCGGC
>JACRUB010000006.1:2358-4627 GCA_014305015.1 Vulcanimicrobiota bacterium
CGATCCGGCGAAAAATGCCGCTGTGATTGCCACGCTACCTGCGGGCGACGATGAGTCGCTTAAACCGAGTGCCTTCAAGACCATTGGCGCAAAGGTGTAAATTGCAAAGAGCGGCACAACTTGCAGAAGCCACATCGCCGACACGAAGATCAGGGATCCCCGGTAAGCGGGAGCAAACATCAAGGCAAACGATGAGCGAGTCAACTCGCCCGCGTCGCGTGCCTTTAGCCACATCGGCGATTCAGGCGCGCTTGCTCGCATAAGCACCCCGACAAAGGCAAAGAGAGCGGGACTCGCCAGTATCCACTTCCAGCTCTCGCTTCCAAAGCGTAAAAACCAGAAGCCCGCGACATACGCAATCGCCGCGCCAAGAAACCAGAAGGCCTGCATACTATTGATGGCCGCGCCGCGGTGTTTGGCGGGTACGGACTCGGCGGTGAGTGCGCCCGCGATCGGGTAGTCGGCGCCGATTGCGACCCCGAGAATAAAACGCAATGCGACCAATTCCCATGCGTTAGCGACAAAGAGTTGCGCGAGTGAAGCCACGACGAAAACGCAGAGGTCCGCATTCATCAAACCGCGCCTACCGAACCGGTCCGTAAAGTGGCCGAAAAGCGGCGCACCGACGAGAATCCCAAAGAGTGTGGCGGCGCCGATCAGCCCGGTCATTGCCGGGCTCATTGCAAAACGCGGTCCTAGAGTTACGAGCGCGAGACCGATACTGCTTAAAATGTATCCGTCGCAAAAAAACCCGACATTTGCGTAGATAAGCAGGCGTGACACTATGGCGCCGGTTTTTTCGCTTGCTCGATCTCGTAGTTGACGTGTGCTCGCAGCGTGTCGAGCGTCATGCTTCCGCTATCGAGCAGCCAAGAATGGAACCGGCGAATATCAAACGACTTGCCGAGCCGTCGCTTCGCGTCGGCGCGAATGTCCAGCATCGCCAGCTCCCCCGATTTATACGCCAGCGCTTGCCCCGGTAGATCCGTGGAGTAACGCAGCGATTCACTGTTGATCTGGCTCTCGGTGATCGTGAGATTTTCACGCATGAATGCGCGTCCGCGCTGCAGGCTCCAGCCCATCGAGTTCATCCCCGTGTCGACGACAAGCCGAGTCGACGACATCAAATCTTGCATTAAACGGCCCGCCCGATCGTACGGTGTCCGGTAGACGCCCATATCCCAGCAAAGCTGCGATGCATACTCCCCCCAGCCTTCGAGGAAGCCGGTCTCGCTAAAATCGTAATGACGAACCTCGGGCAAGGTTGTGTTTTCTTGTTGCAGAGCGATCTGAAAATGGTGGCCGGGAATGAGCTCATGGCATATAAGCGCGCCCGCGCCCAGTGCCGATGTTCGCTCCGGATGCCACGCATTGTATAAATAGCTCCCTTTGGGGCGCGCAGCCGTTGGCGGGTTGTAGTATCCGAACGTCTGCGATCCCGCCAGCGCCTTTGGAAGCGGCTCGACGTCGTACGGAGTTTTCGGAAGGTGCAGAAAGAACGACGGCGCGGCTTGCGCGGAGCGGCGAACGTAGAGCTCGAGACGCTCGCCGAACTGGGGTGTCGTTTTTGGAAAGAACTGCGGGCTTGTCGCCAAAAAATGTTTGAAACTTCGCAGGCTGCCGAAAAAATGGACTTCCTTACGGACGGCATCTAGCTGGGCGTTGAGCTTTTCCATTTCGCGCAATCCAGTAGCATGGAGGGCCGCGGGTGTTGTCGTTAGCGTCGTGCTCGCGAAAATCAAGTACTGATAGTATTCACGCCCACCTGGATACTGGGAGAGCCCAACGCCGCGAGGAGCAAATTCGCGATACGATCCGTTCAAATAGGCAGCAACTTCTTTTAGAGCGGGTGCCAATTCAGAGGAAACAATTGTGCCGGATCTCGCATGAAAATCCGAACGTTCGGAAGACGCGAGCGCGTGCAGGCGGGCATCCGCGACTGAGAACGTCCCGGCGCTTGCGAGCTTCGCATATCCCAGGAACACGGCGGCTGAGGCATCCGACTCAACGTTTGGGAGAATAATTCCACGCCGGTGCTGTTCTTTGAGCACATCACCCATCGAATGGACGAAGGCGGCATATTGATGCAGCAGGGACAAGTACCGCTGCGCGTCACTTCGATCCTTAATTTGGAAACTCGACAGAATGGATGCGATCCCGGAGAGTTTCAATCCGCCCGCATATGGCGTCGCAATTTGATGAAGCCAAAAGTACTTGGCGTTTGCGACTTCGTTCCCGGCTAGATACCGTAAAGTACTCAGTGTTAGCC
>JACRUB010000061.1 GCA_014305015.1 Vulcanimicrobiota bacterium
GTTTGCCGAGCCCGCAAGCCCCACGGATCCGGTGATCTGCGCGGCCACGTCGGACAGAACATCGCCGTAGAGATTCGGCATGACGATGACGTCAAAGGCTTCGGGTGTATCCGCCATCTTTGCAGCACCGATATCGACGATCCAATGTTCGTTTTCGATTTCGGGGTACTCGGCGGCGATTTCATCAAAGACTTTGTGGAAGAGCCCGTCGGTCATCTTCAAAATGTTGTCTTTGGTAAAGCAGGTGACTTGCTTGCGATTGTTTTGCTTTGCGTACTCGAACGCGTAGCGAATAACTTTCTCCGACCCTGGGCGCGAGATGAGTTTGAGCGCCTGCGTTACCTGCTGCGTCTGCCGGTGCTCGATGCCGCCGTAGACGTCTTCCTCGTTTTCGCGAACGATGACGAGGTCCATATTCGGATGCTTTGTCTTTACGTACGGATGCAGTGATGCGCACGGCCGCACATTCGCGTAAAGGCCGAGCGTCTTACGAACGGTCACGTTGAGGCTCTTGAAGCCGCCGCCTTGCGGCGTCGTGATCGGGGCCTTGAGGAAGACGTGCGTGCGCCGCAGAGAGTCCCAGGAGCTCGGCTCGATACCATTGCTGATTCCGCGATTGTACACGCCCTCGCCGATCTCGATCGTCTCTACTTCGATTTGTGCGCCGGCGGCATTAATGATGCGAAGTGTTGCGTCCATAATTTCGGGGCCGATGCCGTCGCCGTGAGCAACCGTAATCGGGGTCTTTTTTTGCGTGAGCGTGGTGGTCAAATTTCTCTCTCCTGGAGTGCCTGGGGGCGAGGGGATTTCAGCGCCGAACCGTGGACTCATGCTTTCCGTGGCCGACAAGGCAACGCTCGCCTCGCTGTACGGGACATTTGTCCCAACGGCCGCTCCGGAAGCGGGAATTGGTGCGATGGCAGAGGCACTCGAACGTCTGCCGGAACACAAGCGCGCGGAACTACAGCGTTTTTTTTCGCTCCTGCGGTCACCGGCTCTAAGCTTTGCGCTGGTCGGAAAACTTAAGGCCTTTGATGCGCTCGCTGCGGATCATCGTGAACGCTTGCTGCTCAAGCTCGCAAACCATCCGGTTGCACACTTTCGCACCGCGTATCAAGCAATGAAACGGCTCTCGCTCTTCATCGCGTACAGCTACTCCGGCGGCATGCCGAATGCGCTGTGGGAGCCGATCGGCTATCCGGGACCGCGCGCAGACCTACCGGCGCACACGATCGAACTTCCGTTGATGACGGCGCCGCAGTTGCACACGAGCTATGAGGTGATCGTTATAGGTTCGGGCGCCGGTGGCGGCGTCGCTGCGGGCGTATGCGCAAGCTCCGGCATGAGCGTTCTCGTACTAGAGAGCGGCCCTCCGGTGAGGGAGTTTGCTCGTCTGCAGCGCGAATTTGATGCGTTCGCAAACCTCTATCTCGATGCGGGCTTGACCAGCAGCGATGATCTTGGCGTCGCGATCCTGGCCGGTTCGTGTATCGGCGGCGGCACTTCAGTCAACTGGTCGACCTCTTTGCAGCTTCACGCAAACGTTGCACGAGAGTGGGGCGAAGCTGCGGGCGGAATTGATTTTGATGATAGTCTGACACAACACTATCGTGCGGTCAGCGAACGCTTGGGATTAGCGCCGAGCTTCGATCACAATCAAAACAACAGCGTCCTTAAACGGGGCGCAGAAGCGCTTGATTGGCGTGGCTATGCTCACCCACGAAATGCCGTAGGTTGCGCCGGTGAATGCGGCTACTGTGGTTTCGGATGCGCATACAACCGGAAAAATTCAACCTCCCGCACATATCTGCAAGACGCCGTCCAAGCGGGCGCGCATGTGGTTGCCCACGCAACCGTCGAGCAGGTTCATCTTGACTCTGGCGGTCGCGCCCACGGCGTCAACGTTCTGTTCGTCCACAACGGGGAGTTCATGCGCCGCACCATCGCCGCCAAACGAATCATCGTCGCGGCGGGCGCCTTGCGCACGCCGGGCATTCTGGGCGCAAGCGGGATACTAAATCAGCATCTCGGCGCGCATCTGCATCTGCACCCCACAACTGCGGTGCTGGCCGAATTTGCGGAGGATATCGATCCGTGGACGGGTCCGATTCAATCGTATCTGATCGACGAATTCGGCGACGTGGATAATGGATACGGATGCAAACTCGAAGCGGTCCCCGCGCATCCGGGACTTGCTGCGCTTGCGGTACCCTGGACCGGGGCGACGCAACACGCTGAACATTTACGAACAATGCGCAAGCATGCGGCGCTCATTGCGCTCGTTCGCGATCGTGGCGAGGGAAACGTATCGGCCAACGGCCCCTCGAAGATTGCTTACCGCGTGAGCGCTTATGACGCGCGCCATCTGCGCCTCGGCATGCAGAAACTCGCGCAAGCGGCGCTTGCAGCTGGGGCGCTCCGAGTGCAAACACTGCACAATACCCCACTGTCGGTGGAGAACGCTGAGGCCTTACCGGCCTTTGAGCGGGCAACGAAACGCGCATCGAGCGCCCCAAACAGGCTCGGCGTTTTTTCGGCGCATCAAATGGGAACGGCCCGCATGCATCGCGATCCGCAAAAGGGAGTCGTCGACGCGGACGGGCGCGTTCACGGACACTCGAATCTCTACGTTACCGACTCATCGGTCTTTCCGCTTGCCTCGGGCGTCAACCCGATGCTCACGATTATGGCGCTAGCGCACCGTGCCGCGACACGGATGGTACAAGAAGCTTAAATCGACCACTGATAGGCGTTCCAACTGGTGGTGATTCCGTTTGAAGTAAAGCCTTTGAGGTCGGGATTGAGGGCGGCGAGTTGTTTACGGTAGAAGAGGAAGTCAGCGGGATTATCCTTGGCCATCAGACTTTGCGCTTTTGCATACGCCGCTTTGCGCGTCGCGCGATCCGGATGTGAGAGAGCCTGTTGTTCGAGCGCGTCGAACTGCCTGTTGCAATAGTGGAAGATGTTGTTGCCGACGGGCGGAATATACGGGCACGTGAACGACGACGAGTCGTCCGGATCCGCGCCATACACCCAGGCGTAAATTGCAAGATCAAACTTCCCGCCGGTGAGAATGCCACCTTGTGCCATCGTCGCATACAGCTGGGTGTAACTGTACGTTTTCATCAGGGTTTCAACGCCTATCGGTTTGAGCTGTGCTTGTGCGAGAGTCGCAATCGTCTGCGCCGCCGAGCTGCCCTGCGCGACAATGAATAGCAAACTCAGGCGCTGCCCGTTCTTCACACGAACGCCGTCCGGACCCGGTTTCCAGCCAGCCTGCTCCAGCAACCCCTTGGACTTTTCCGGTTGATAGTCGTAGCGCTGAACGTTCGGATTGTACGCCCACGAATATGACGTAATGCTTTCGGTGCCGACCGTTGCCGCACCAAACTGCGTTTCGTCCATGATCTTCTTTTTGTCAACTCCATACGAGATGGCGGTGCGAACCAGCCGGTCATCGAGCGGAGGACGCGACATATTGTAGGCGATGCCTTCCCACTGTGGCGACTCAACGCTGCTGATTGTTACATCCGGCGCGGTGCGTAAATCGCGGTATTGCAAACCGGGAAGCTCCGGCAGCAGGTCGATCTCGTGATCTCGAATCTGCGTCGCCTCTGTATTTGCATCTGGAATGATCTTGAGTGTGATCCGGTCGAGTTTCGGTTTGCCCAAGAAGTAGTCGGGATTTGCAACGAGCTCGATCCGGTCGCCGCGTACCCATTTCGCAAACTTGAATGGACCCGTGCCGACCGGCTCGGCATTGAACGGATTTTGGTTGAGGTTTTTAAACTTTCCGAGAATATGCTCGGGAATCACCTGATAGGGTGAGTCGCCCTCGCTGAAGACGGTGTCCACGAACGGCGCAAACGGCTTCTTTAAATGGAAGACGATGGTGTATTTGTCAGGTGTATCAACCGACTGCACCTGATCGTAGCCGCGAACCGACACAACGTTATTCTTCGGGTTCATGACGGATTGCCACGAGAATTTGACGTCGGCACTTGTAAAAGGTGCGCCGTCGTGCCATTTGACATCCTGTCGTAGCTTGTATGTGTAGGTCAGGCCATCTTTTGCGATGCCGCCGTTATCGAGGGTCGGAACCTGCGCGGCGAGGATGGGGACTTCATTTCCTTTCGGATCGATGTCGATGAGCGGATCGGCGACCAGCCTTGTGATCATGCTCTCGCCCGTCGCGGAGGTTAAAATCGGGTTGAGCGAATTCGGGCTGATATAAAGCGCGACGCGAAGGACACCAGGCTGCGTCCAACTATGGCGCCCGCCGGTTTCGCCTTGTGTATTTGTTCTCGTGCATGCGGTCACGGATGCCGCAAGAGGAAGAATAAGGGCGAGCGTTAGCGCCCGACGCAACGGAACTTCGCGAACATGTGCGGATAGTCTGCGTAGAACCAATTGCGGAAACTGCGCCGCACCAGCTCCGCGGCCGTTACCGGCGAGGCCCCCTTCATGACGTAATGTTTGCCGTCGAAAAAGTCCGCCGAATACTGTGGATATGAAGCCATCGCCTCGAAGCCGTCTAGAGGCGCGAATTGCGTTGCGGTCCATTCCCATCCATTCCCGATCAAGTCGTAAACGCCCCAGGCACTGACGCCGGCGGGGT
>JACRUB010000074.1:0-250 GCA_014305015.1 Vulcanimicrobiota bacterium
CCTTCAGTGCGCCCAGCATCGGATCGAATTTCAACTTCACAACCACCACGTTTGATGCCGTAAACTTTTTCCCGATCCGCGGCACCTCGACGCTTGGCGTTCATGGACAGGCCAACATTTCCACCGGCGCCATTCCGCCCAGTTCCCTCTTCACGTTTTCCGATCAACAACTGCGCGGCTACACCAACGTGTTCTACGGCACCGACACCTTGCTTGGGCAAATCGAGTTCCGCAAGCCCATTTTATCCGG
>JACRUB010000074.1:260-4572 GCA_014305015.1 Vulcanimicrobiota bacterium
GCATGGCGCATTCGCGGCGCTGCACCGCTGCTCGATCCTTACACGAATCGCACCATCGGCTATCCAGGAAAGTGGTCGGCGCGCGGTGACTTTGGGCTCGGCATTCGCTTCGATCTCCCGCAGCTCAACTTGCGCACCATTCGTATTGATATCGCGCGTGGCTCTAACGGCACGCACACCAGCTTTGGAATCGGACAAAGTTTCTAGATGAAGGCACCAGTTAAACATCTCATTACCGCTGCATTCGCGGCTGTTACTCTCGTGGCGGCGCCACTGGCGCTGGCCGCAGATCTCACGGACGTCGGCGCAATCGACCAAGCTGCCATCGGCAGTATGCCCGCGTTCGTATCCGCCAACGGCCAGCTCGCGCAATATAAAGCCGGGCTGGATCGTCAGTTCGCGGTTGCGATCAAAGGCGCACACTCCGCTGCGGATCAGCAGCGCGTAGCGCAGTCGTTCCAGCAAAAACTGCTAGACCGGCAACGTACCGTCATGGGCCCGCTCTTTGCGCGCGCGCAAACCGCGATCGCATCGGTGAGTTCGAGCAAGAATCTCTCCGTTGTCGTCGACAAGCGCATCGTCATCTTCGGTGGTCAGGATATCACCAAGAATGTGATGGACTTGCTCACTAGTCCGGGCGCGATCGTTCCGCCGGTGAGCACGCCGCCGCCGTCCGAAGTCGGTTATGTCGATCAAGCTGCAATCGACAAGATTCCCAAATTAAAAGCCGCTAGCGAAGATTTCGCAAAATACGATAACGATCAAAAGATTGCTGCGCGCCAGCAGATGGCGAAGGCTAAAACCGATGCGGATCGCAAGGCGATCTTCGAGAACTACAACAAGACCGTCGGCGCGCAGCGCGACAAAGTGCTCAAACCCCTGGTCGACCAAACGCAGTCGGTGATCGCCGATATTGCCAAGAAAAAGAATTTAATCTTGGTGATCGATAAAGGCGATCTGATCTATGGCGGAACGGACATCACCTCCGATGTCCAAAATGCTCTCAAGTAACCGCCGCGCAGTAGCAATCGTGCTTTGCACGATTGCATTCGCGGCCTGCTCGAAGACGGTTGACGTACATTCGCCGCAAGTGCGCGGCGTCGGATACGTGCGTCTTGATGAGATCCTCAAGAAGCATCCGCTTTACGGCCAGCTCTCGCAGATCGATTCAAATATCGATGCGCTCAGTTTGCGCGCGCTCGGCCCGGCCGTTCCAAAAACGGGAGCGGAAATAGCGCGTGAGACGCAACAGCTCAACGCCGAACTTCGTGCGGCACAGGCGCGCGCGAACGATCAGCTACGGGCGCGCCAAAACGATTTTTCTCAGCGCGAGCAGGCGGCGATTCGCGCCGCGGTCGTTGCTGCCGGAGAGAATCCCGGCGCGGCTCCCGCGCAGGCGATGCAGAACACGGCAGCGGCACAGGCAGCCAGCGTTACCGCGCAGGCTAACTCGGACTTTGGGAAATATCAGCAAGCCGTCCTCGGGCAAGATCAGGCTGCCGTGACCGCGGTTTCGCGCCAACTTGAAGCCCGGGCCGAGCGCCAATATCGCCAGCGTGCCGACGAACTGAGTGCCAAGGAATCGCAAGCCTCGCTCGAGATGGCGACGCGCGATTCTGCGCAGCGCATCTCGCTGCGCGCAAAGCTCAATAACTTAGCGCTTGACGACGCGCTGCGCGCGCAAGTGAAGGCCCAGCTCGCGGCGCTGGACCGCAAGGAAAGCGACGCCGTCGCTACGATGCGCAAAAACGATTCGACCACGCTAGCCGCGTATCAAGCGCAACTACGCGCACAGACGAGTGCGGATATCGCCAAACAAGCCGGCGCAATTCACGACCAAACTAAAGCCAAGCTGGCGGCGCGGCACGCATCGGTGAGCTCGCAAGTCACCTCTGTAATTCAATCGCTCGGCGCGCCGGCCGCAAGCAGCGGGTCGCTCTCGGCTGCCACGCAGACAAAAATTGCGCAGATCGACCGCCAATACAAAGAGCAGTTTAAGGCCGAAGTCGGCAAGACGATGGCCGATTACAACCGCACGCGGACCGACCTCGATGCGCGGTTTGCGGAGCTGCACGGTGTCAACGCCACGTCGCAGAGCTCGGCAGCCCGGCAGCTTGATGCCTTGCACCGCCAACGTGACCAACTCTATAATCAAATCGTCGCTCAAATACAACACGAGGTGCAGACCATCGCGACGGCACGCGGCCTCAAAGTTGTGTTCATCAATCTCGTTGCGCCGGTCGGCGGAATCGATTTGACCGCCGATGCCATGAAAGATGTCGAAAGTCTACACGAGTGAAAAACTATAACAGCGTCCTCATCATTGCCCTTGCCGCCACGCTTGGCGGTTGCGCAAGTCAAGCCGCAAAGGGTCCGGTCGGCATCGTCGATACGGCGCGTCTGCTGCAGTATTGGCCGCAATTCCAAAACGACAACAATCAGTTTAGCGTGGATATGGCCGCGATCGATGCGTCCAAGGCACCCGAAGCCCAAAAGAGCAGAGAGCGCATTGCATTGCAGATCAAGTACGCGCGCGTGCAAAAAGATTTGACCGACCAGGTTCGCGGCGCGACCGCACAGGTCGCCCACGACAAGAGTCTACAGCTCGTCCTTACGCGCGAATTCGTCGGCTTTGGCGGCACCGATATCACGCCCGATGTTGAAAAGGTGCTCAAGATTACGGAAGCTTCGCCTTCAGCGAGTCCTTAGGAGTGCCGCTCCCGCAAGTTGCGCCGCAATGAGCGTAACATTAGCTGAGTTGGCGGAGCGGGTCCAGGGCCGCGTGATCGGTGCGCCCGGCACAATTATCGAACGCGTCGCCGCGATTGCCGATGCCGATGCAGGTTCGCTTGCCTTTGCAACCGACGAGCGGTACTTCGCGCTGGCGCTCGAGTCGAAAGCGGGCGCGGTGCTCGCCGACGCGGCACTTCTCAATGCAAACAAGTCCTATCCCAAGCCGGTGCTCACCGTCCCATCCGCGCGCATTGCGCTCTCAAGTATTTTGAGAGTTTTTGAACGGCCGGTTCCGCGTGGGACGTTCCGCCATGCGAGTGCCGTGATCGAGCCGAGCGCGCAACTCGGCGCCGACGTCTATGTCGGCGCACTTGTCTACATCGGCGAACGCGCGATCGTCGGAGCCCGAACGACGGTGCAATCGGGAGCGACCGTTGCGGCGGATGCGCGCGTTGGAGAAGAGTGCTTGCTCAACCAAGGCGCGCGAATTTTGGAAGGCAGCGTGCTTGGCAATCGCGTGGTGATTCACCCCGGAGCCGTGATCGGAAGCGAAGGTTTCGGATGGGCCTTTGATGAGGGACGTCTACAGAAAATTCCGCAGGTCGGAAACGTCGTGCTCGGTGACGATGTTGAAATCGGGGCGAACACGTGCATCGATCGCGCGCAGACAGGTAGCACGCGCATTGGCAACGGCACCAAGATCGACAATCTGTGCCAAATCGGGCACAACTGCGAAATCGGCGAGCATTCCGCAATCGCAGCCCAGTGCGGGCTCGCCGGAACGACCATCATCGGCAGCAACGTGCAAGTCGGCGGCCAGGCCGGTTTTAGAGGCCACATCACGATTGGCTCGCGTGTTAAAATTGCCGGCGGTAGCGCAATTTGGGGCGATGTTGCAGACGATGAATTCGTCAGTGGACGTCCTGCGCGTCCGCATAAGGAAGAATTGCGCCGGGAGGTCATGGTTCGCAAGCTGCCTAAGCTGTTTTCTCGTGTGGACGCCCTGGAAAATAGCGCCGCGAAACCTCCAGAATAGCGCTGCGTCATGACGGTGCAATACCAGCAGACACTTCGTGAGCCAATAGGCTTTGAAGGCGTCGGCATTCATACAGGCGCCCCGTGCCACGTAGAAATTACTCCGGCGCAACCCGGCAGCGGTCTCGTTTTTGAGCTCGAAGGCGGGGTTCGCGTGCCTGCGGTTGCAGAGAATGTGGTCGAAACCGCGCGTGCAACCGTCATCGGCAAAGAGGGCGCATCCGTCTCGACGGTGGAGCACTTGCTCGCCGCGCTTTTCGGGATGGGAATCGACAATGCAGCAATCGCGGTAAACGGACCGGAAATTCCGGTCGTCGACGGCAGCGCGAAAGCATTCGCGGATCGCATTTCGCAAGCCGGCGTTGTGTCCCAAAACGAAATACGCCAGCGCCTGATCGTGAGCTCACCGCAATTTTTCCGCGACGCGGACCGCACCATCGTCATCTTGCCGGCTGCGCGTTTTCGCGTGCGCTTTGTTGCGGACTTTGCACCGCCGGTCGGAACGCAATATTTCGATGGCGAGATTACACCGGCGCTCTTCCAA
>JACRUB010000004.1 GCA_014305015.1 Vulcanimicrobiota bacterium
TTTGCACCCTTTATGGACCGCTTCTTTACACCGGTCGGCAACCCGGCGATCTTACCGAAGCATTTACTCGAGGGACAAGAGATCAACCACGCAGCTTACAACGCGCTGCCGGTCGGCACGGGTCCGTTCAAGTATGTCCGGTGGGCGCGCCAAAACGAAGTCGTGATGGAGGCAAACGATGCGTATTGGGGTGGAAAGCCCAAGCTGCGCCGGATTATTTTCAAAATCATACCGGACACGAACACCGTCGCCTCACAGATGCGAACGCACGAGCTCGATGCTTTTGTTCGCGTCCCGACGAGCGGTTGGCAAGATGTGCGCACGACGCCCGATACGACTACGATCGGGTACGACACAAACTCGTACGGTCACATCGATTTCAACTTTGAGAATCCGGCCCTTGCGGACGTGCGCGTGCGGCAGGCGCTCGCGCATGCAATCGATACGGAAACGCTTTGGAGAAAGGTCGATCACGAAGCGGGCCATCTCGACGCAACCATGATCAGTCACTTGAGTTGGGCCTACGATCCGCGCGCGCCTCGCTACGCCTTCGATTTCAAAGAAGCGGCTGCGTTGCTTGAGGCTGCCGGCTGGCATATGGGATCCGACAACCTTCGGCACAAAGGGGCAGCGGTTTTGCACTTTACCTTTGCCGGTACGGTGGGAAATCCCGGACTTGATGCGCGCGTCGTCCTCATCGAGAGTTGGTTCAAACAAATCGGCGTGGCTCTCGACTACAAGAAATATCCAACGAACCAAATGTTCGCCTCCTACGCAGCCGGCGGAATCATCGCGACGCGCAAGTACGATCTGGCTTCATACGCATGGAGTCTCGGACCCGATCCGGATCCGACGAATCTTGTTGCGTGCTCAAAGATTTCGCCGAAAGGCCAGAATTATATGGGCTACTGCAATCCCCGCGTTGATGCGCTCTTACAGGATGCCGCAACGCACTACGATCGAGACCGCCGCCGCAAAGATCTCATCGAAGTACAAGAAATCATGGGCCGCGATGTTCCGTTTATCGTGCTCTCGCAGCGAACGGATCACATAACCTTTAATTCAGATTTCCATGGAATCGATCCCGGACCAACGATGATCTTTTGGGATCCTCAAGAGATCTCTAACTGATCGCGTTGTTGCGCAACGCTGATGCTCGCCCAGGCCAGCAGCGTGGTTCCAAAGAGCGTTAGCAGCCGCATCGCCGCCCAAAACGGGTCGCGCGCAAATTGCCCCGTACGTTCCAGCTCGCCGTGCCAAATCTGCGCGACCGGTGCGCTCATCGCCGTAACCCCGTGCATCGCGTCGGGCCAAACCGGCGCCTGATGGTGCTGCGCAAGTATTCCGGCGCCCAGCAAGAACAACAAGACACCGGATGGGAGAAGCAACCGGCGTGCCGGCTGTTCTGCGATGGCAAATAGGCCAAGCAAAAGCGCAATCGCTAGTAAGAATGATTGCAGCAAACCGTCCGGACGTTGTGCCAAGCCGAGCCAGTCGACTGCGCATAGCAATGTCCCGGTCACCGCGAGCGTCCACGTGCGATTCTCTGCGAGCAGTGCACAGAGGAGCCCGGCCAACAGCACTACGACAAAATCGTGTTCGTGAAAAAATGGAATTGCAAAGGGAAGAAGCGTGCAGAGAATTGCGAGCTTCCACAGCTGCTTCACGTACGGTAAGCGCAGCACCGCGAGTGCCAGGATGGCTGCGGTAACGGTTGCCAGCGAGCCGATGAATTGAGCGGCGATGGCCGGTAAGCCGAAGCCGTAGCCGATGGCGGCCGGTGTGATTTGAATCAGCCCGAAGCGCTCGGCCTGTCCGTGCACGATTAGATCGCTAAAATAAGAAAGCAATCCGTGAAGCCCGCGCGCAGAGAGACTCAATGCAAGAAAGAAAACGACGGCGCCGAGTAGCGGCATCCATGTCCGGCGTTTTCCAATTTGTGAGAGCAACGCCACGGCAATGTTTGGCTGAACGGCACTGAAGAATGACCAGACGCAGCCGGCCAGCCCCGAACGATCGAACCATAGCGTAGCGCCGACGCACGCCGCGAATGAAAGGAGAGCCGCCTGTCCTAAGGCGAGATCGCTCGTGAATGGACCAAAGCCCACGAAGATGCACGCTCCGGCGAGCAACGCACCAATTGAAAGCGCGTTTGTGGAGCGCAGCGTTGCAACCAAGACCGCGACGGCGGATCCCAGAAGAATCGCACCCCACAAAACTGCGGCGACTGAAAATGGAAGCAGCGAGAAAAATGCCCAGACCGGCAAGAATGCGGGCGGTCCGACAAACGGCAGCAGCTCGCCACGCGCAGCCTGGACGCCGGGGATGGTCTGTTCGAATTTCCAAATAGCGGCTGAATATGGATCGCCGTGCGCGCTCCACGTTTGGCCCGCCGCGTAGTAGCTTTCGAAGTCGCGCATCAGCGGCCCGGGCGTGCTATGCGGCCGCGCAAGCGTTAGTGCAAGCACGATTGAAAGGATGCTTGCGGCAAGTGCTCCCGCTCGCAGTGTTATGTTCGCCGTTCTCCCGTTTGTGCATAAAGAGCGAGGCGCTCCACAAACCCTTTTGTGCCCATTGCGTACGCGACGCCGCCTTCGAAACGGGCTTCAAACGAAGCGTCGTAAACGACCGGGCCTGGACCCCCGACCGCCGGCACGAACGTTTGCGGTATCGACGTTACGGGAATACCGAGGCGAATCTCACCGGGAACGAAGCGGAATGCGCCGAGCCGCCGAGGTTCGAGATCCGGCGTGCGATCGGTTTTCGGAACGTAGAGCTCGACCGCAATCAAGGCGTGGTCTTTGTAGAACGCACTCAAGAGTTGGCGCGATCCGTCTTCACCCGCGACCGCGTACGTGTGCCAGCCGCGCGTCGGATACGAAAAGCCCCACCCAAGGATCGCCACGACCATTGCTTGTGTCGTCTTCCCAATTTGAAACGCGCAGGTTTCGTTGAAAAGAATCACGGGCTTATCGAGAGGCGGCGGCGGGACGTTGGTTCTCGTGTACATCCTGTCGTACAAATTTGCGAGAATCTCGACCGCGCGCATCATCGCGAAATCCGGAGGCTCTTGCTTGCCGCTCATTGGGCGACTAGGTGGTGCGGGACGGGTACGCGCGTTGCGATCATCGCCGCGAGCAAGAAGCCCGCGAGCGCAAAATACGAAACGCCGATGAGGATGCGATGCGTGAGGCTCGTATCGTAGTAGGCGGTGTTGAGTTGTCCTTTCCATGCCGCCCAGACTTGCGGCAAGCTCACAAGAATTAGGAGCCAGATCAGCGGATTGTAAATATGGAAGACGAAAATCGCGACGACGAACAGCACCAGTCCCCCGACCCAGATGCGCGGAGAGATCGATCCGACGACGCGCCCGCCGTCGAGCGGCATGACGGGCGCGAGATTAAAGAGATTCAAGAAAAACCCCAGGTATGCCGCTGCGTACCAGAATTGCTGACCCGTTGAGGCGCCGATAAAAGCGCACGCGACGGAACCCAGCGTTCCCATCACCGGCCCGGCCAGCGCGATAATCGATTCGTGAAAAGCAGAGGGCGGCGTGCCCTTCATCGTCACCAGCGCTCCCATTCCGGGAATAAAAAACGGCAGGCTGGACGGAACGCCGTAGAATTTCATCACGAAGTAGTGCCCGAATTCATGAACGGCAATCAGCACGACGAAAACGAGTGCAAACTTCCAGCCCCAAAAGAGTGCGTAGAACCAGATCGTAATCAAGAACGATCCCGAAAACGCGAGCAACTTGAAGCCGATGAGGAACCATTTGAAGTTGAGAAGCAGCAACAACAAGCCTTTGAATTTTGCAAACAGCAACCCTATGCCGACCGCGGCGCCGCCTGCGGTCTTGAGCGCGCTGCCTTCTGTGCGCTTCTCTTGCTCCTCGGGCGCTTGATACTCGTAGAGTTTGTCTTCCGGACGTTCGGCATCAAACCGTTTCACGTGTGGCTTCTTCGCTAAAAGGACTCCCGAGCCCGTCCCGAACTACGAGACCCGTGAAAGCGCGTATTCTGATCCTGGGCGGTGGATTCGCCGCCATCGCAACGGCACAGCGGCTCGAACGCTGCCTTCATCCCGGCGAAGCCGAGATCATCATGATCAGTCGTGAGAATTTCTCGCTCTTTACGCCGATGCTTCCGGAAGTTTCCTCAGGTGAGATAGACGTGCGGCACGTCGTGACCCCGGTGCGTTCTCAACTGCGGCAGACGGAGTTTATTCTCGGCGAAGTGCGCAACATTGATTGCGAGCGGAAGATCGTGAAGTTCGTGCACACCCTGCGTGGAGATGAAGGGAGCGTCGCATACGACCATCTTGTGGTCGCCTTGGGATCGGTAATATCGACCTACGGTCTTCCCGGAATTGCCGAACGCGTTTTTGCACTGAAGACACTTGAAGATGCCGGCATATTGCGTAACCGCTTTATGTGGCTGTTGGAACTTGCAGATTCCACGCCGGACGACCAAGAGCGGCGGCGCCTCTTGACCATGGTCGTTATCGGCGGCGGCTTCACCGGGGTGGAAGCGACGGGTGAAATGGTCGAGCTGTTTTTCGACGTGCGAAAGTTCTTTCCGAACGTTCGCAAATCCGACATTCGCATCGCGCTCATCGAAGGCGGTCCGGCCTTGCTTGCCGGGCTGCCGCCGAAAATGGGAGAGTACGCCTTGGCGAATCTGAAAAAACGCGGCGTTGAGGTCGTTCTCGGCGACGGGGTAAAATGCGCCGACGACGACGGCCTCGAGCTCGCTTCCGGACGGCGCATTGAAACGCGTACCATCGTCTGGAGTGCGGGTGTGCGCGTCTCTCCCATCGTGCAGCAGAGTGCGCTGCCGCATACGAAGCAGGGAGCGATCGCTGTGGTGCCCGACATGTCAGTAACTGGGTTCCCCGGCGTCTGGGCAATTGGTGACTGCGCAGCGATTCCTGATGGCAACGGTGGTTTCTATCCGCAGACGGCGCAGCACGCGATACGCGAAGGTCCGGTACTGGCAGACAACATTCTGGCAGACTTGCGCGGCGGCAAAACGCAGGCGTTTAAGTACACGTCGCTCGGCATGATGGCATCGCTCGGTGGACGTAAGGCGGTAGCGGAGCTGCCAGGAAAACGCGTTCTTACGGGCTTTCCGGCATGGTTTCTGTGGCGGTCCTATTATCTTTCGCGACTTCCGGGCCTCGAGCGAAAGCTCCGGGTTGCCTTTGACTGGACGCTTGAACTGCTGTTCCCGCGCGACATTTCCGAGTTGCGCGTTTACTCGAGCCGGGCGCAATCCAGCGCCGCCGACGACGCCGGAATACGGCCGCGCCCGGGGAATGAGTAGTTATGGAACTTCGTGAGCCCATCGAACGGCTGATCCGCAATCCGCGCGAGTTTACGCAGCATCTGAATTTCCCCGATCCCTCGCAGCTTCGTATTTACGACGAAACTCTGCGGGACGGCGAACAGATGCCGGGCGTCTGCTATACGCCCGATCAGAAATACGAGATTGCAAAACATCTCGCGGATATCGGCGTGCACATTATCAGCGTCGGGTTCCCGGCAGCATCCGCGGGAGATCGTAAGACGCTGCAAATGGTGATGGAAGGCAAGCAGAAGGGCGATCTAGCAAACGTCGAGATCGTCGTCATGTGCCGTAGCAACCGCAAAGACATCGATGTTACGATTGAGGCCTTGCAAGAAGTCGGCATCTCGCCCTCCGAGGTGACGTTCTTTATTTTCACGAGTGGCAGCGATCTGCATCTCAAATATAAAATCGGCAAGACGCTGCTTCGTTTGGAAGCTAAAGACGAAAGCGAATGGCTCGACCTTCCGCTCGAGTTCTACCGCAATGCGAACATCCACTTACAGTGCGATGCGATTCGGCATGCCCGCGAACGCGGCGTGACGATGATCGAATTCGGGGCCGAAGATGGCAGCCGCGGCGACGTGAACTACTTCATTGAATATTTCAAGGCGGGGATCGCGGCTGGCGGCAACCGTCCGGCTTGGCCGGATACGGTCGGATGCCTTACGCCGGAAGCAACGCGCTGGTACTGTACGCGTATCGTCAGTGCAATGCCGAAGGACGTTCCGCTGCTCAATCATTTCCACAACGATTACGGCCTCGGCACAATCAACTGCATCACCGCCCTCGCGTGCGGCTTCCGCGTCTTTTCGGCAACCGCCAACGGGTACGGCGAGCGGGCCGGCAACGTGCCGCTGCACCAGGTGATGACGGCGCTCAATGTGCTTTATGGGATCGAAGTACCGGGCTTTAAATATCACAAATTGCGGGAGCTGGCCCGGTTTATGGAACGCATGAGCGGCGTCCCCATCCAGCAGCACGAGCCGATCATCGGCGAGAAAGTTTTTGCACACGAATCCGGGATTCACACGCACGCCATGCTCATCGACCGCCGTATGTATGAGGCCGTACCCGCCTCGCTAGTCGGAGGCGATATGTCTTTCGTGTATGGAAAACACTCAGGCGTCGCAATTGTCGAGGATGCGTTGCGCAAGCACGAGGCGCAGCTCGCCACCGCTGGCGTTTCCATCGACGCAGACCTCGTTACCCGTACCACCAACGAAATCAAACGGCTTCGCGAAGAGCGCGCGGAGAGTTCGAAGAGTGTCGAAACCATTGAAGTCTACGAGGAAGCGATGCGCCAGCTCTCCATTTCCGAAGAAGAAGTGGCGGAGATCGCAATTGCGCTTGGAAGGCCCGAAACGGTCGCAACCTAACGGCGCGGTTTACGGCCCTATCGCACCAGGGACCGTAAGGCCTTTGAGTCCTGCGCTCTTAAGTGCAGTGCTCACGGGTGCCACAGAACTCAAATAGGTATTGTAGTTTTTGAGAGCTGCATGGTAACGGACATCCACCCGGTTGGCGAGCTGCGTGACGGCAGTTGTCAGAAACCCGGTGCTGATCTGAATATCTTCGCGAAGCTTTCCGGGTTCTTGTAAGCCGTCTTCGTCGTTTTGATAGTTCGCCGTTAGCTCATCGAAAAGTGTCTTGCGCGCCGCAAGACTATCGCCCAGCTGGGCGACGAGCGCTGTATTATCCTTAACCTTTGGATCGGCGAGTGCAGAATCAAGCTGTTTCTTGAGGTCGTCAAGCGTGTTGAGCATGGTGTTGACGTTCGAGTACTTATGCTCCCAGAGTGCGTTGAATTTGAACGCATCGACCAACTCTTTTTGCGTTAGCAACGTATGCGCATCCGCCTTCACCTCAAAGCGTTCCGTTCGGGTGCTTCCGCCGAGCATCATCCGCACGCCGTAACGGCCGGGCGGAACAGCGGGACCTTCGTTTGGACCTTGGTAGCGCTCTTTTGCGGCACCTAGCCATTTGGTGGGACCATCGACCTGGAAATCCCAAACGTATTGGTTGATGCCGACTTTGTTCGTCACATAGGGCACGTCTTTGCCGGCCACCTTGTGCGTGCCCTTGATCGTGCGAATGACGTGATCGTTTGAACCGAGAATTTGAATGGTCGGCGAGGACTTGCCGGGTGTCTTCTGATAGAACGTGATCACCGCGCCCGTCGGCGGATTGTTGGCGGCGTACTCGGTGTAGATGCCTTCGTCGGTGTTGATTGTATTGTACTCATAGGCTGTGCGCGGGGCAAATAACATCGATCCCTGCGCGACCTCCCGCGCGATGGCTTGAACCGGCCGCATGTCGTCCATAACATAAATCGCGCGTCCGTGCGTTGCGACCACGAGGTCGTTAAACTCCGGTTGGAAGCGAATGTCGTGAACGGAAACGGTCGGCATGTTGTTCCTGAAATCTTGCCAGTTGGCGCCACCGTCGAAGGAAATCCAGATGCCGTTTTCCGTTCCGGCATATACGATATTGCGCTCGTGTAAGTCCGGGCGCACGGCGCGAACGTACTGATCTGCCGGCAGACCGCTGGTGATAGACGTCCAGGTCTTGCCATAGTCATGCGTTACGAAGATGTACGGTTTGAAATCGCTACTCACGTGAACGTCGAAGTTCGCGTAGGCGGTGGCGGCGTCAAGCGGCGAGGGCGCAATCGTCTCAACGCGACCGTACTTGGGTGCGTCGGCCGGCGTGACGTTACTCCAGTGTTTGCCGCCGTCGCGGGTGAGTTGAACGAGCCCGTCGTCGGTGCCCGCCCAGATCTCGCCGCGTCGCACGGGCGAGCCTTCGATGTCCAAGAGATTGTCGGAGTACTCGGCACCACTGACGTCGTGCACAAGGGGGCCGCCTGATGGCTGTTGGTGTGCTTTGTCGTTCAGCGTGAGATCTGGACTGATGACCGTCCAGTGGCGTCCCCGATCCGTCGTCTGGAAGACGACATTTCCGCCGATCCATGCGATATGTCCGTCCCACGGTGCAAACGATATCGGTGATTCCCAATTGAACCGGTACTTACTCTTGGACGGATCGTAACCCTCGATGCCCTCTTGCAAGTAGGGTGCCGCGAAGATGAAGTCTTTCGTGACTTTGTTATAAACGACTAGCGCGCCGCCTTGCGAATCGGTCCAGATAAAATTCGGATCGATGGGATCGATGGCGGCAAACTCACCGTCGCCGCCGTTGACGCCATACCAGGACTGGTTTTTGATCCCGCTGTTATCCAACGAATTTGAGGGACCGCACCACGCATTGTTGTCTTGCAAACCGCCGCAGATCGTATACGGATTCTCATGCACCGATACGCCGACGCGATAGACTTGGCCGATTGGAATGTTGCGTCCAAAGAACCAGTTCTGTCCGCCGTCAACCGTGCGCGCGATACCACCGTCTTCGCCGACGATGATCCGTGACGGATCGTTTGGGGCGATCCACATGGCGTGGTAATCGACGTGGACTTGCTGCGCGATGGTCTTGAGCGTCTTGCCGCCATCCGTCGACTTCGAAATCTGGAAAGCAATCGTGTACACTGTATCGGGATTCTTCGGATCGACTTCGACGTGCGTGAAGTAAAACGGACGGCCGTCCACTTCCGAGCTCTTATTGACCATCGTCCAGTGCGCGCCGGCATCTTCGGAGCGGTACAATAAGCCGTCTTTGTTTTCGATAATTGCGTAAACCCGGTTGCCGTTGCTCGGAGCGACCGCGAGGCCGATCTTTCCGGTAATGCCGGCGGGCAAACCGTTGCCCACCAGCCGGTTCCAGGTGCGGCCACCGTCTGTCGATTTGTAGAGGCCGTCGTCTTCGCCGCCGCTCGTGAAGGTCCACGGCTCGCGACGGAAGTGCCACATGCCCGCGTAGACGATGTTTGGATGTTGAACGTCCATTGCAAGATCTGACGCGCCCGAGGCCTGCGAAAGGTAAAGTGTCTTGCTCCAGGTCCGTCCGCCGTCTTCCGTGACGTAGACGCCGCGGTCTTGGCTATCCCCATAAATATTGCCGAGCACCCCGACGATGACACGATTCGGATTGCTCGGATCGATTAAGATTCGCGAGATGTGCTGCGCATTTTTCAGACCCATGTTGGTCCATTTTTCGCCGCCGTCGGTAGTCTTATACACCCCGTCGCCGTAGCTGACGTCTTGACGTGGATTGGATTCACCCGACCCCACCCAGACCGTTTTGTTGTCTTTGGGATCGATCGCAAGGGCGCCGATCGCCGAGACTTTCTCTTTCTCGAAGACCGCGTTCCAGGTCTCTCCGCTGTCCGTTGACTTCCAAACGCCGCCTCCGGCAGCCCCTAAATAGTAGAGGTTGGGGTCCGTCGCGGAGCCGGCTACTGCAGCAACTCGGCCACCCGGCAATGCAGGCCCGATTTCGCGCCATTTCATATTGCCGAACGGCGGCCCCGGGGTTTCGGTGGGACTTGGGGAAGGCGCCGGGGAGCTTGTCGGCTTGGGACTCGCATCCTCGTGCGCCGGACCGGTAGAAGCGACTGGAGCGGGACTCGCTACCGTTTGGGCTCCTATGGAAATTGGTGCGAGTGCGAACGAGAAAACCAAAAAAGAAAGCAGTGCCAAGGTGCGATGCGTCATGCTACAAACTGCGATGAGCGTACGGCACTTCCTTCTGTGTGTAAGCGCAATCTGCATCAAACTTTCATCAAAATAGCGCGCCGCCGCTATGATTATGCTCTGGTTAAAAGCGCATCAAAACGGGAACGGTTGCTTAAACGAGCCGGGACTTCCGGCGTTTTACTAGGAGAGTGTATCGATGGCAGCACGCAAGAAGGCGCGCAAGAAATCAACCGGAGCTCGCAAGAGCACCGCTCGCAAGAGCACCGCTCGCAAGACGACTACGACTCGAAAAAAGGCAACCGGCGGTCGCAAAAAGACCGGCGCCCGGAAGAAAAGCGCCGTTAAGAAAGCCGGCGGAGCAGTAAAGAAGGCGGCGAAGGGCACGCGCAAAGTGGCGAAAAAAGCCGCCGGCGCAGCAAAGAAAGCCGTCCGCGGAGCGAAAAAAGTTCCCGGCAAAGTGCGCAAAGTGAGTCACCAGGTTCGCGAAATCAGCCACATGGTTGAACTGGGTGCCGCGGCCGTTGAAGACGCAGCCGCTTCGCTGGAGCCCACGAAACGCGGCGGCGGCCGCAAGAAGAGCCGGCGCTAAGCGGTTCCTGCCGTCGCTCCCAAGCGGAAGGCGGCAATGAATGCGCGGAAGATCGTGCGGTAGTCGTCGTGGACGAACCGCACGGTCCGCCCGCCGGTTCGCTCGAATCCGGGCATTAACTCCACATTATCGGCCTGCTCCGTTAGAACGAAGTCGATCTCCATTGTGACCGGCGGTTCAAACACATAGGGTTTGGCTTGAGCGATCTTGCCCATTGCCTCGCGTGCGCCATCGGCGATCGCTTTGCGCGCCGCTGCCGGAGAAATGGAATCGACTACAAATTTCCCGATCGACTCCTTGACGATGACCCCGGTGATCCAGGGCATCTGTATTTTCGCATGCTCGATGGTCGCACGGTCGCCGGTGATCAACGTTACGGGCACACCGTGATACCCGGCTAGAGCGGCGTTGATTGTTGCCTCGCTGCACCGCTCTCCATTCATGCGGATGGTGTAGATGACGCTCGGCGTATAGGTGTGCTCGAGCGCCGCGTCCGCTTCTCCCGCCGCTCCGTGGTAGCCGGTGAAGAAAACGCAGGAGAACTCTGGCGAGACGCCTTGCACCATCGAATACGGTTTGCGGTTGCCGTAGATCATACGGACGTCATCGGGCAGCTCGTCCCACAGAACGTTGCGCATGGAGGAGTGCGAATCGTTGATCAGCACATCGGTTGCTCCCCCGGCGCGCGCGCCGTCGATCGCGGCCCGCACTTCTTGCGACATCAGTTTGCGGTAATACGGATACTCGGTCGTATTGCTCGGATCGCATTGGACCCAATTTGAAACGGCCGCCGTGCCTTCCATATCGCACGAAATATAGAGTTTCAATGTTGTTGCTCCCCGGCAAGGCCCGTTGTTGCTTCATCCAGCCCCGCCTTCCCAGCGACATTTTTTGGATTAACCACAAGGGCCCGCTTGTAGAGTGGAATCGCTTGCGCATACTTCTGGACCGCGAGGTAGAGGTCGCCGAGCTGCACGAGGGCCACATCATCGTTCGGATGCGCGGCAATCTGTGCGCGCAGTTGCTGCAGTTGCGCCGCGACTGCGGGCGGCGGGCCGCCGCCTACCTGCACGTTATGATTCGGCTGCGCCGAAGTGTCACGCTGAGTCTGTCGAAGCGTAGGCGCTGCCCCATCACCCAACACCGCACCGCTCACGCCAAATCCGATTCGCAAGAAGTACGTCATAACGGTGAGGAAGATGATGGCGATTAGGGCGGCGATGGGGATGTAAATGCGCGGGGGAAGCCCGCGTGCCGGTGAGGTGGACACAAAGAATCGGTTGGACAGAGCAAGAACAAAGTCTTTGTGATACCTGATGAGTCCACACTACAGCTCTTATTTGCTGAGCTGAACAACCTCTATTTCAACGGCGAGATCCCCGCGTGCCGGATTGCCTACAATGCGCGCTTCTCGAATTCTGCCGGCCGCATTACCTATAGCAGTAGGCCGATGGTGATCGAGCTCTCGCCGAAACACTTTGTGGAAAAGCCCGAGGCGTTGCGTGAGACACTACTGCATGAAATGATCCATGCGTGGCTGCACGCGCGCGGCCAAGACCCCGGCCACACGGCCACGTTCAAGAAGAAAATGCGTGAATGCGGCATCGGCTCGATCTATCACGATATGGGCAACGTCGCGCCTTTTAACGAAAGCAAGAAACGCTATATCTTGCGGTGCGCGAAATGCTCGATGGAAGTGCTACGAAAACGCCGCCCAACGCAGGCCATGAGTTGCGCGCGCTGCAGCAAACGCGGCTACGATTCCCGCTTTCCGCTCACCATTTATGAAATTGTGGAATTACGCGAAGCCGGCTCGACCGTCGCTTCCGCCGCGCATCGAGGCCGCCACCGCTAGAGAACGTTGCGCAGCACCATGCCGGCTGCCGCAAGAACCATCATGAATGCGAGAAAAACGCTGAGCTGCGATGATGAGATGCGTTGCGCGACCAGCGCGCCGAGCTGACCGCCGACCAGGCCGGCTGCGGCGAGCGCAATGCAGATCGGCCACACAAGGTCGTGTTGAAAGCCCTGAGTGATAATTCCGACGGGTGCGGTCATCGCGATGATCGCGGTTGAAGTGGCGGTGACCACGTGCATCTCTTCGCTGGTGGCGAAGAGCAAGAGCGGTATGACCACTACGCCGCCGCCGATTCCAAACAGGCTGGAGATAAAGCCGACGACCAACCCGGCCAGCAGAATAAAATACCACCGCGGCTTGCGGAGCGCTAACTCCGTTCGCGAAGGTTGCGTGGTTTTTCGGACGGTTCGCCGCAGCACGTCGATCGCAACGGCGGAGAGAAAGATCGCATATGCCGTATCAAAAACCGGTCCGCTAACGTGGGCGCTCAAGATTGCGCCGAAGATGCTGCCCGGAATCGCGCAGAGTGCAATGGGGATGGCGAGATCGAACGCAACACGTTTCTGCCGCGCGAACTGCACGCTCGCGCTTAAGGTGTTTGCAAAGACGAGCACGAGCGATGCGCCGGCGGCAACGCCGGGTGCCAGATGGAAGAAGACGCGCAAGATGGGAACGGCGATAAACCCGCCGCCGAGACCGACGATGGACCCTATAACACTCGCGCCCACCCCCGTAAGGATGAGCGCGATAAGTATCCAGATAGATGCGCTCAGGTCGTCACGCTGGTGCGCAAGCTGTCACGCTGGTGCGCAGTTGTCACGCTGAGCCTCTCGAAGCGTTTCACGTCGCTGTGCTTTCCGCCCCTAACACGTCAACCGAGACAGCCGCAACGCCCGGCTCTTTCTTCATGCCGATGACGTTGAAGATGCGCAGCGGTTTGACTTTGCCTTTGACGGTCACGGGCTCAAGCTCCTCAACCTCGACGAAGTCTTTGACTTCTTCCCAAGTCGACTCGCTGATGATGGTTTCGCCCCCCTTAGCGACGTTGTACAAACGTGCCGCGGTATTCACGTTATCGCCGATCACGGTGTAGTTCAAGCGCGTGCTCGAACCCAGGTTGCCCATGACCACTTCTCCGGTGTTGCAGCCCATGCCGACCGTGAAGATCTGCCGGCCTTCTTTGGCCCAGGCGGCTCCCATCTCGACGATCTTTGCTTGCTGCTCGATGGCAGCGAGAACTGCGCGTTTGGCGTCGTCCGGCTTTTGATTGGGTGCCGAGAAGACCGCCATGACGCAATCGCCGATAAATTTATCGACGTATCCGCCATACTTGAAGATGATGGCGCACATCTCTTCAAAGTACTCGTTGAGCTGTCCGTAAATTTCTTCCGGCGTCATATTTTCAGACATCGAGGTGAACCCACGTATGTCGGAATAAAAGATCGTGGCCTTTACGCGTTTGCCTTGCAGGGCGAGCGCGTGCTTAGGATCGTCACCCTTGAGCATTTCTGCCACGACTTCGGGGCTAACGTGTGCGCCGAACATGTTCTTGATCATCTTTTTATCTGCGCCTTCGGTGATGGTTCGATAGATGGCGACGAACAGAGTTGCAAGGAGCATCGCGCCGGCTACGTGCGTCATGTCGAGCCACGTGAGCCTCGTTGCATAAAGCGCTACCGCAATAAGAGAATAAAGAACGATCCCAAGCAAACAGAACAGGATTCCGCGTGTCGCGTTGAACTGCGTAACGAAGAATCCGAGTAAGAATGGGAGTGTAATGATCAAAAGGATGTCGAGCCATTTAGGAACCGGGTAGATATACAGGCCGGCCATGAGCTGATCCATCATGCGCAGGTTCGCATAGACACCCGCATAACGTCCGGTCGGCGTTTCGATGAAGTCGCCCAGACCTTGCGCGGTCGGGCCGATCACGACGAGCTTGCCTTTTGCGAAATCCTTGAGAATATTTCCGCGGTTGTAGTATGCATCGGCAAATGTCATTTTCTCCGCGAATGGTATTGAGGATTTCTCCGAGCCCACGCGCTGGCTGATATCTTGTCTAACGATTTCGGTGAATGGGACCATGAGAAAGCGACCGGAGCCGTCGAGCGGCACTGGCTCGGTGCCAAATTTGGCCCACCGCGGATTGGTTGTCGAGATGTTCTTGTGCGTGTAGAGGTGTATCGCTGCACTGACCAGTGAGAGGTAGTGCTGCTTCGGAATAACAAGGGCTTTGCCGTCCGGGGTTTGGCCGTGATACTCGGGGACGTCGATTGTCAGCGGTTGGCCCATTAAGATGCCGCCCGGATTATCGACGGTCGTATATCCTTGCGCGGACGTGTATGGATCCAGATTCGGATCGATCGGCACCTTGCCTAGAATCCCGAGGCTCGTCGTGCTCACATTGAAGGGAAGAATCGGCGGCATCGCTCGCATGCCCTCGGCGAAGATTTTGTCGCCATTGTCGTGCGACGGTTCGAGGAAATTGACGTCGAAGGCCACGACTTTCGCGCCGGCCTTCTTTAGATTATGCAATAGGCGGCTGTAGACTGCGCGCGGGAAGGGAAACTGGCCGAGGCCTTGCGGGGGAGGCAGCAGGGAAACTTCGTCGATCGTTATGATCTTCAAGTCGTCGTTTATGTCCTGGAGATTACGTGTCTTCAACCCGACTTTTTCGAGATAGTTGACGGACTGTTTGTCGGTCGCCCCCGTGAGAAATGTCGCTGCATCATTGATGAAAACGTAGTCCGCGACGCGGTTCAAATACGTCAAATCTTGTAGGGGCGTAAGATAGAGCGCTAGCCCGATAATGCTCGCCACACCCGAAAGCACCATTGCGATTGCAAACGTCCGAACGCGCCGGTTCTTAAACATGCTGGATCCTCGCAAGAACTTCAATCGGAGGCCGTGCTGTAGACCGCACGCCCCATTACTACATCTTCGGCGCCTCGGCCGGATTCTTGAAGGTCAGTTCTGCGAGCGGCCGATGTATCGCCGGTCGCGGGTGTCGATCCGAATTAAGTCGTCGACGTTTACGAAAAGAGGAACGTTTACGGTGGCACCGGTTTCCAGCTTTGCCTGTTTGGTGGTTCCTTGCGCGGTATCGCCTTTGAAGCCTGGATCGGTCTCTGCCACGCGTAACTCGACGTGCGCGGGCAGATCAATGCCGATCGGAATGCCTTCGTGCATCTGGACATCAACCAGCATGCCGTCTTTGAGGAAGTCCGCAGGATCACCGATCAGTTCACGCTGCAGGGTGAAATTCTCGAACGACTCCTGATCCATGAAATGGTAGCCGTCGGCGTCATTGTAGAGCATCGCCATTTCGCGCTTATCAACCGTGGCGCGCTCGAGCTTTTCGCCTGCACGGAAGGTACGCTCGACCGAAGCCCCCGTTTTGACGTTCTTGAGGCGAGTGCGCACGAAGGCCGAGCCTTTGCCGGGTTTGACGTGGAGGAACTCGATGACGGTCCAGAGCTGACCTTCGATCAGAATGGTGACGCCGTTGCGAAAATCGTTCGAAGAAATCATGACTCCGCTGGAGTACGGAGCGCGGGTTTAGTTGCCCTCGTTGCCCCGGCGCCAGGGGCGGAAAAGGCCGATGGCATTCTCACGGCCGGCCCGGAGTCTGCCGACGTTCTCACGGTGCGTATATATAATGAGGAGCGCGGCGAAGACGCCGTACGCCACATAGGCACGCTCGTGAGTGGTATACCAGAGCGCGATGGGCGCGACCACATTGAGCAAAATGGAACCGACCGATGAAAACGCGGTGATTGCCGCGCCCACGATCCAACCTCCGGCACAGATCGCACCGGCGAACCACGACATGCCAATGATCGCTCCGGCGGATGTCGCGACCCCTTTGCCGCCCTTGCCACCCAGAAACGGCGAGAAGCAGTGTCCCAGCACGGCGGCCGCCGCTGCAAATGCAACAACTACCGGATCGAGTCCTTGCATCTTCACGGCCATCACCGGGAAAAATCCCTTGAGTGCGTCCAGAAGAAGCACAGCAATTGCGCCAGGCTTGCCCATTGTGCGAAACGCGTTCGCTGCCCCGATGTTCCCGCTACCCTTGGTGCGGATGTCGATACCGTAAAAGAGTTTTCCGATGATGTATCCGACCGGAATCGCGCCGATCCAAAACCCGCAAAAGATGACAAGGAGAATCAGGAACATCAATCGTCGTCTTGGGTACGTTTGCGCGCGCGAAACTCCATGCCGAGCGGCACGCCTTCAAAATCGAAGTTCTGGCGGATAACGTTTTCTAGAAAACGCCTGTACGATGGCTGCACGATCTCAGGATCGTTGCAATGAAAGACAAAGAGCGGCGGATGCGAAGCCGGCTGCGAGCAGTAGAAGATCTTGAACATCTTGCCGCCAGGGGCCGGCGCGGGATGCGCGAGCGTCGCGTCGCGAATCACGGAGTTGAGCAAAGCCGTCGGCACGTGGCGGTCGAGATTTTCGGAGACTTTCATCACGATCGGCATGAGGCTGTTCAGGCGGCGCCCCGTTTTCGCCGAGAGAAACGTCACCGGAACGTGTTTAGCAAAAGGCACTTGTTCGTGAATGACGTCGATCAGTTCGGCTTGACTGTACTCGCCTTGCTCGCGTGCCAGATCCCATTTGTTCGCAACGATGATGAGGCCCTTGCGTTCTTCGATAATCATGCCGGCTAAGCGGCGGTCTTGATTGAGAATGCCTTTGAGCGAATCGATCAACAGAATCGCAATATCGCAGCGCGCGATGGCGTGCAGCGATCGCAGCGCCGAGTAGTATTCAATCGCTCCGTGCGCGCTTGGCTTCTTGCGTACGCCGGCCGTATCGATCAGCCGAATCTTATGTTCGTGAAACTGGAAGATTGTGTCGATCGCGTCGCGCGTGGTGCCGGGGATATCGGAGACAATTGAGCGTTCCTCCCCGAGCAGCGCGTTAAGCAACGAACTTTTCCCGACGTTCGGTTGGCCGACAAGCGCGAGTGAAAGCTCGCCCTCCACCGCGGCGTTTGGTAGTTGCTCCGGGATCTTCTCGAGAATCTCATCGAGCAGATCGCCCGTGCCCTCACCGTGAATTGCCGAAATTTGAAACGGTTCGCCAAAACCGAGACGCCCGAATTCGCCGCTAACTGACGCGGCAACTTTCGGAGACTCGCATTTATTGGCAACTAAGATCACGGGCCGGCGCGTCTTGCGTAAAATATGCGCGACGTCATCATCGAGCGGGTGCAGACCGGCGGTGGCGTCGACGACGAAAACAATCGCGTCGGCATTCTGCGCCGCGGCTTCCGCCTGCCGCTGTGTGGACGCGACAAGCGTGTCGTCTTTTTCCAAATCGGGATCGAGACCGGCGGTATCGACAACCGTAAATGTCCGTCCGCGCCACTCGGAGACCGCATAGAGCCGGTCACGCGTAACGCCGGGCGTATCCTCGACGATCGCAAGGCGCTGGCCGATCAAGCGGTTGAAGAGCGCACTCTTGCCGACGTTGGGCCGCCCCACGATGGCGACCGTGGCAGGGCGCAATTGCCCGATGAGTTCGGGCTCGACTTCTAGGTCTAAAGGCACTTCGTTCAACTCCGTGCCCCCCATACTGAGGTATGGGGCCCCCGAACTAAAGCGCGCTTCAGCATTAGAATATGGCAGCGCTTCCCCCAGGGCGCGCTAAAGAAACTTGTTCGGGAATGCATGGTCCCGAGCGTTTCGGGCAAGCGGAATGGGGCGCCTGGTCTGAGAAGTTGCTTGCCCTCACCTTATGGCTAGTATTTACATCGAGACGTACGGCTGTCAAATGAATGAAGCCGACTCGCAGTACATCGCGGACCGGGCGGCATCGGCCGGGTATAGTGTTGCCGGCACGCCCGAAGAAGCGAACGTCGTTATTCTCAACACGTGTACGGTTCGCGAGCGAGCCGAGCGCAGTGCTTACGGACGCATGGGCCATTACAAGCTGCTCAAAGCGAGCGACCCGGATGTCAAACTCGTCGTCACCGGGTGCTTGGCGGAGCAAGACCGCGATATTATGCGCAGCAAACAGCCGCACATCGATGCCGTGTTCGGCACAAGCGAACTCGTGCAACTAGGCGATACCATTACCGCATGGCGCGGCGACTTCGCCGATACCGAATACACCGAAGAGCGGGCTCTAATCGAGACCATAGGCGGCGCGCACACCGTCACGGATGTGTTTTCGCACCTGCGTGGCTACGTCACCGTGCAACGCGGTTGCAGCTACTACTGCACATTCTGCATCGTGCCGCACGTGCGCGGCCGGTTCGATCATCGGCCGATGGCGGATATTCTAGCTGAAGTTGAAGCGCGAATTGCGGAAGGCGCACGGGAGATAACGCTCGTCGGCCAGACGGTTAATGCGTACAAAGATCCGGCAACGGATTACGACTTCGGCGACCTGCTTGCGGCCGTCGCCAAACTCAATGGGCTCGAGCGCTTAGCATTCATTACGCCGCATCCCAAGGATTTCACCGAGAAGATATTCTCGAACATGGCGGCATTACCACAGCTCAATCCGCGTCTGCACTTGCCGCTGCAATCGGCCAGCGACCCGATCCTTCGCCGCATGAATCGTAAATACACGATGCAAGTCTATCAAGAAAAACTTGCGCTCGCGCGCCGGTACCTTTCCGGCTGGGCGATTACCACGGACATGATCGTCGCGTTCCCGGGCGAGACCGAAGCGGATTTCCAAGCGTCGCTCGACTACATAGACCAGCAGCAATTTGCGCAAGCCTTCATGTTCGTCTACTCGCCGCGCCGGGGCACGCCTGCTTCGAACTGGGAGCAGATTCCGGCCCAAGAAGGCTCGGCACGCCTTAAACGTTTGGCAGACGTGCAGAATCGTGCGTGCCGCAATTTCCACGATCGAAAACTCGGCTCTACGGTTCGCGCACTCATCACCGGACCCTCGCGCAAAGACGCGCGCAAGCTTGCAACCAAAACGCTCGATAACGTCACCGTTGTCGCGCCGATGCCGGATGGCTACAGCGAAGCCTTGTACGCCGCCGAGCCGTGGCTCGACATCGCAATCGGAACGGCGCACGTTTGGGGCTGCACGGGAACGATCCTACGCCGCGCCGCGCGTTACGCGGATGCGGGCAACGCGGTAAAAGGCGCCGTCGTTGACTTGCTCGCAGTTTAAGAGAGGGTGTTTGCCATGAAACCATATGTCACGATTGCCCTGGCCGCGTTGCTGCTGGGTGCAGTCCACATTAAAGAGTTCGCATTCAGTCCCCAAGAGGCTGCATTGCGCGCTTTACAACCTGCCCCACGTCCAGAGATCGTTCGCGTCAACATTGCGGGACCGTACGCGACCATCCTGACGCGCGGTGGTCTGATGGAAAACTCTCCGGTAAGTTCGCCGATACTCGTAAAGCATTTTACATTCGGCTGGCAGGCGCTTGAGCTGGTCAATTTTAGTTGCAGTCTGGACCAACAGATGCTCGGGGCGAGAGACAACGCCACGCTAATGCGCGGCATGCCCTCTCCAAAAGCCGACTCCCACTGCGCCGCGTTGCGCGATGACGGCGACCCGGCGGCAGTCGAAGCGATTCGCAAGCAAATGGTCGCCCGTAAACTTGTGCCGTCTGTCATCGTGCGCGGAAGCTTTGCACTTGCCTCATGGTACGGCGCGGGGGGCGGCGAAACGCTCTTCAAAAATATTGCGGGTTCGAATTGGAATAGCATTGCCAGTGATGGTGGTGCGATGGGTGCGGACAATATGCGCAAGTATGATGTTCCGCAGGAAGCTTGGGGCGCATTCAGCATATCCGACACGCCTGCCACCCCGGCTTGCGCCGTCCCTTTGAAAGACGTCACGATCGTGCGAGCAGTGACGCCTGAATATCCCGAGGGCGCAAGATCGATGCATCTGGGACCGGTAGTAGTAATCATCAAGGTCAATGTTACTGCCAAGGCTGAAGTCGCGGGCGCTTCTGTCGTTCAAAGTTCGGGCGCCCCAATTATCGACATGGCGGCGCTCGTAGCTGCGCGGCAGAGCACCTACTCGCCTAAAATTGTTAATTGCGCCCCTGTCGCGGGCACCTACACATATACGGCAAATTTCAATTAGTGTCGTACCCGTCGAGTTTGATGCACAAGATATCCACAAGGGTCTGAGCCCCGGCAAGATAAGTCCGCGAACGTGAGTACCCCGTACTCGCCGATGCTCGAGCAGTACTTTGGAATGAAGGCTCGCCACCCCGAAGCGATCTTGCTCTCGCGCGTCGGCGACTTTTATGAAGCCTATGGTGAGGACGCGGAAACCGTCGCGCGTTCGCTCTCGATTGCGCTGACGTCAAAGGAAGCGGGCGGGGGCAAACGCGTGGCGATGGCCGGCGTTCCGCATCACGCACTCTCGCAATATCTCGCGCGCCTAGTTGCGCAGCGCTGGATCGTCGCGCTTGCAGAGCAGCTCGAGGCGCCGCAACCCAACAAGCTCGTGCGGCGCGACGTCGTTCGCATTGTCACGCCCGGAACGCTGATCGAAGACCATCTGCTCGACGGCAAGCAGAATAACTATCTTGCAGCGATAACCCTCGTTGGCGACACCTTTGCGCTCGCCCATGCGGATGTGTCCACCGGACATTGTTCTGCCACCGCGCTTCAAGGCGATGAAGCCTACGACGAGTTGCTCGCCGAGATCGGCAGAATCGGGCCCGCTGAAATTGTGGCCGATATTCCGGCCGATGTGCGCGCGACCATGAGCACGGCGCTCGAAAATCTTGGCGCGCGCCTTGCATCACCCAGCCTCTCAATGGTGGAGGCGCGCGAACGTCCGCCAATCACCGGGTTCTCGCTCGATGAGTCTTTGGCAATTCACCGTGCGCTCGATGCACTTACCGCGTTTGTCCGTAAGACCGGCGTGACGACCGGCGATGCGCTCAATGCACCGCATTTTTACCGGCAGCAAACGTTTCTTTCGCTCGATCCGCAAACCCGCAAGAACCTCGAGCTGACGAAGGCCCTCGGTGCAAACCCGAAAGCGACTCTGCTTGCGACGCTCGATAAGTGTGCCACGTCGATGGGCTCACGCATGCTCGCCCGCTGGATTCTTGCGCCGCTGGTCGAGCGCGAGGCCATACAAAAGCGCGCGAACTGCGTCGAGGCGTTGATCGCTGAGCACGTGCGGCGCGAGTCGGTTCAGGAATTGCTGCGCGGCTGTTTCGATTTGGAGCGAATCGCGCAGAAAGTCCGCTTCCGGCGAGCACTGCCCCGCGATCTCGCTTCGTTGCGACGGACGCTCGATGTCATGCGCCCACTCGCGCAAGTCGCTCCTGACGAAGTTGCATCGTGCATCGACCGCGTGGCGGACTTCTCGGGCATTCTTTCTGACTTACAAGCGCAGTTGGTCGACGAGCCGCCCGCGCAGCTCGTAGAGGGCGGCGTCATCCGGCCGGAATCTAATGCCGAGCTCGCTGAGTGCGTTTCACTGCGGAGTGATGCACGAACGAAGCTGAGCGAACTTGAGGAGCGAGAACGCGAGCGCACCGGCATCAAGTCGCTTAAGATCAAATATGCGAGCGCCTACGGGTACGCAATCGAAGTCTCAACGAACAATCTAGGCAATGTGCCGGCAGATTACGTACGGAAGCAGACGCTCACCAACGCCGAGCGCTTCATAACGCCCGAACTCAAGGAGCTCGAGATCGCCATCTCCACCGCGCAGTCGCGCCAGCTCCGGTTGGAACAAACGCTCTTCGATCAACTCGTCGATCGTATTGGAGAGCGTGTCGAGGAGTTGCTCGCTACCGCAGATGCGCTTGCAGAACTGGACGTCCTTTGTTCGCTCGCGCAGTGCGCGGCAGAACGTGGGTATGTGCGGCCGCAATTCGTCGCAGAGAGCCGCGTGGATATCTGCGACGGCCGCCATCCTGTGATGGAAGCGATTTTGCGCACGAACTTCGTTCCTAACGATTTATCGCTGGCGACGGACTCGCAGCGTTTCATTTTATTGACCGGCCCGAACATGGGCGGAAAGTCGACCTATCTGAGGCAAGCGGCGCTCCTGACGATCATGGCGCAGATCGGCTCGTTCATTCCGGCAAAATCCGCCGGACTCGGGGTGGTCGATCGCATTTTCACGCGCATCGGAGCCGGCGACGATTTAGCTTCCGGGCAATCAACCTTCTATCTTGAGATGGCCGAAGCAGCCGCAATCCTGCGCCGGTCAACGCATCGCAGCTTATTGCTCATTGACGAGGTTGGCCGCGGTACGGGAACGATTGACGGCCTCTCCATCGCGCAGGCAATTTGCGAGTTCTTACTCGGTTTGGAAGAACACGGTCCGATGGTGCTCTTCGCGACACACTTCCACGAACTCATTACACTCGCCGATCACTGGAAAGCCGTGGCTAACTATCACATCACCGCGGTCGAGAATACGAGCAAGAACGGCGCTCCGGTCTTTTCTCATCGCGTGCTGCCCGGAAGTTCCTCGCGTTCCTTCGGCATCGAGGTAGCGCGCATGGCCGGCTTACCGGAAGCAGTGATCGAGCGCG
>JACRUB010000147.1 GCA_014305015.1 Vulcanimicrobiota bacterium
CGCCAAAGTCGAAGAGAACTACAACAAATTCCTCATGGCGATGGCAGATTTTGAAAATTACAAGAAACGCATCGAGCGAGACTTTAAGAGCATCGCTCTTGCCGGCCGCCGGTCGTTGCTGGAGAAAGTACTTCCCGTGATCGACAATCTCGAACGCGCCCTTGCGTTCGATGAAACGAACGAAGGCTTCCGCGGCGGCGTTCAAAACACGCTCAAGGGTTTTGAGTCGATTCTCGCAGGCGAGGGCGTTAAAGCGATCAGCGTGAAGGGAGAGCTTTTCGATCCCAAAGTCGCAGAAGCAATCGGCACGCAAGCGGCCGGCGGCGTTGCCGAAGACACCGTTTTGGAAGAAGCCGAAAAGGGCTACATGCTGGGCGACGAGCTCCTACGCCCCGCAAAAGTAATTGTTGCTAAGAATCCGTGAATTATAAGAACTACTACGACGTTTTAGGGATTGCTAAAAACACGCCGGAAAAAGATATCAAATCGGCGTACCGCAAGCTCGCGCGCAAGTGGCATCCGGATGCCAACCCGGACAACGCGGCGGCCGCGGAAGAAAAGTTCAAGGAAATCCAAGAAGCGTACGAAGTTCTCGGCGATTCCGAGAAGCGCAAGAAATACGATATGCTCGGCAGCAATTGGCAGCAGGCTGCGCGCCAAGCCGAACAACAGCGGCGCTACCGCACGACGCAAGATGAAACCATCTTTGACTTCGGGAACTTCGGCAATCCCGGTGCAGCCGGCGCAGGCCAAGGCCCGACCGGCTTCTCGGACTTCTTCGATATGTTCTTCTCCGGCGTCGGGCGGCGCCAGGGGCCAGGCCCAACGCAGTCCACTCGCGCTCCGCAAGGCGGCCAAGATCTGGAAACAACGATCGAGCTTGGTTTGCGCGACGTCTACGACGGCGGCAAGAAATCGGTTTCGTTGCAAATCGAAGACGTCTGTCCGCGTTGCCGCGGAACAGGCACGATCTCCGGTGGACTCTGTCCGCATTGCCACGGTACCGGACGTTTGCTTCAGTCCAAGAAGTTCGACGTAACCATTCCCAAAGGGATTCGCGAAGGCCAGCGGATCCGCTTAGCCGGCCAAGGTGGCGCGGGCGTTGCAGGCGGCGTTAATGGAGATTTGTTTCTTATCGTGAAACTCAACGACGACACGACCTACAAGCGTCAAGGAGACGACCTCTACGTTGACCTACCGGTCAGCATTTACGATCTTGTCTTGGGCGGCGAAGTCAAAGTGCCGACCATGGGTGGTCAGGTAACAATGACTGTTCCGGCGGGAACGCAAAATAACCGCACGCTGCGCCTCTCCGGTAAAGGCATGCCCAAAGTGAAGAACGGCGGCGCCGGCGATCAGTACGTGCGGCTCGTTGGGCAGCTACCGCAGAACCTCAGCGAGAAAGAACGAAAGCTCTACAAAGAACTTGCAGCCCTACGCAACGGCAAAAAATAGGTCACTAGCAGCGGCGGGCGTCCTCGCTGCTTTTTTACTTGCGTCTTGCAGTTCGCACGGACGCGTAAGCTTCAAACACATGCCCCTCCCCACTGTACGAGCATCCACGCCGGCACTCTATCCGGACGCCTCGCAATTGGTGCAGCAAGCCAACGCCGATGACCGGACCGGCAACTATCTCCAGGCACTTGCCATTTGGAAGTCAATTCTTCAACAAAACCCACGCGACGACAGAGTACGTCTCGCCATCATCAGCGATTTATACAGCCTCCAGCGCTATCGCGATTTTCGAGCGTTTGTCAGAGCGACGGAAGCATACGACCGTTTCCGTCCGTCACGCGCTGATAGACTCTTTCGATCGAAATCTTTCTCAAAAGCATTTGCTTCCTACGCCAAAGAGCTCCGCGGCGCAGAGCTCTCGAACGAAATCGATATCACAGATCCAAATCAGGAAACCATTTTGCCGCGGGGTCTTGCGCTCGCACAACGGGGGCGCTACGCCAAGGCAATCAATGTATGGGATGAAGCGGTGGACTGGAAGAACGTGCCGGGCTTATTCTTCCAGGGGGATGCAGCATATGCCCGCGGCACGCACCGCGCCGCCTGCAACCTTTGGTGGTCCAGTGTGACTTTTGAGGGGAGACCTCAATCGAGCTACTATCTAAGCCACTGGCAGTTCTCGGCTCTGGAAATGATTTTGCTTTATTGCACATACGGAGGACCTCATGATTAAGGAAATTGCGTTTACCGTCTATCCCGCCAAAGACGTCAAGAAGCTTGCCGACTTTTACGCAGGTGTGCTGGGCCTCAACCTCACGAACAAGTTCGAAGAAGATGGAAAGCTTCAATACGCCGAGTTCACGGTCGGCAAAGATGGCTATTTTGGGGTGATGCCAAGCGAGTGGATGGATCGTGAGCCAGGGAGCGCATCGGGCATCGGTTTCGAGGTTGAGGACATCGAAGCGTGGTTAAAGACGCTCGAAAGCAAAGGCGTCAAGATCGAAAAGCCCTACGACACACCGGTCTGCCGCATTTCATCGATCCTCGATCCCGAAGGCAACAAGGTTACGTTCCACCAGACAACCGTTGCACATTAGCTAGTGCTAGGCGGCCCTCCCGTCCACTTAATGTGGTCGAGTACATACAGGCCCGATAAACCGCAGGTTGGCAAGGTTGAGCTGCGGCGCATCGGCACGTTCTTTACACCGTACAATGCGCAAAATGCAATCGTTATCGCCTGCATTTTCGTCGCTCAGTTGCTCGGCATCGCCCCCGCACTTATTACCGCGCACATCATCGATAAAGCGATTCCGCAAAAAGACTTCCACGCGCTCGGCGTCGACTGCTTGCTGATCGTCGGTTCGGCGATCATTGCGATGCTAATCGGCGTGTATCAGGGGTACCTCAACTCGGTCGTCGGCGAAGGCATCATGCGAGACATTCGCACGCGTCTTGTTGCCCATTTGCACACGATGCCGATCCCGTTCTTTACGAATACGAAGACCGGCGAGATAATGAACCGTGTGTCGAACGACGTTGATAACATCGACAACGTCGTCACGGGCACGCTCGTAACGATCATCACGAATGTCTTTATGATCGTTACGACGGTCGCCACAATGTTCTTCATTAATTGGCGCCTCGCGCTTCTCGCTATCCTGGTCGTACCGCTCATGATTCTGCCGCTGGGACCCGTCGGGCGCAAAATGTACGACATCCGCAAGAAGACGCGTGAGAAGCGCGATCAAATCGAAAGTATAACGCAAGAAACGCTGTCCGTTTCAGGCATCACGCTTATTAAATCGTTTGCTCGCGAGGGCCACGAAAAGAGCCGCTTCTACGATGTCGGAACGCGGCTGATGAAACTCGAGATCAATCTGGCGATGGTCGGCCGTTGGTTCATCGGCGCAATCACTTCAATGGTCGTTGTTGGGCAGGCCATCATTTGGTTCGGCGGCGGCTGGCTAGCAATTCGCAGTGAGATGACGACCGGCGTCATCGTGGCTTTCGTCGCACTCATCGTCGGACGTCTGTACGGACCTGCAGCATCGCTTGCAGGCATTCAAGTCCAGATCGTGAGCGCGCTCGCGGTCTTCGAGAGAATTTTTGAATACCTCGACATGCAAACCGAGCCGTACAATCCGCCCGGGGCAATCGAGTTGCCCGGGATTATCGGCGACGTTCGTTTCGAAGATGTCCATTTTTCCTACAATGCGGATCGCGAGATTCTGGCCGGCGTAACCCTGCATATCAAACCCGGGCAAATGGCGGCATTCGTCGGCCCATCCGGCGCGGGCAAAACCACGATCACGCAGTTGGTACCCCGCTTCTACGACGCCAAAGAAGGCGACATCTTCATTGACGATCCCAATATTAAATCAGTCACGCTGGAATCGCTGCGCCGCGATATCGGCATCGTGACGCAAGAGACCTACCTTTTCCACGATACGATCGCAACCAACTTACGCTATGCGCGGCCTGACGCGAGCGATAGCGCCATCGAAGATGCCGCACGTTCGGCGAACATTCACGAATTTATTAGCAGCTTGCCCGAGGGCTATCAAACCATCGTCGGCGAGCGGGGGCATAAGCTCAGCGGGGGTGAGCGCCAGCGCCTAGCGATTGCGCGCGTGTTGCTCAAGAATCCGCGCATCTTAATCTTGGACGAAGCCACCAGCGCGCTCGATTCGCACAACGAAGCCGCCATCCAGGAAGCGCTTGTACCGTTAATGCGTGGCCGCACAAGCCTCGTAATTGCGCACCGGCTCTCGACGATTCTTTCTGCCGACGTGATCTTCGTCGTTGAGCGCGGACGCATCGTGGAAAGCGGCACGCATGCGGTGCTTTTGGCCCGCGGTGGTTCGTACGCGCGTCTGTATCGCAAGCAATTTCGGGACGAAGCGCGCATTACCGCGACGTAGCCTCTCCCAGGACACCCTAGGAATTGTTTCCAAAGAGCAACCCGAGAGTCAAGATCCCGAAGAATATCTGAAACGCTGCCAACGCAGTCAGGACAACACGCGCGGTCTTGCTTCCGTTGCGAATCGCCTCATAGAAAATAACTGCAAGCGCTGTACCAACG
>JACRUB010000107.1 GCA_014305015.1 Vulcanimicrobiota bacterium
CTTGGTTACCTTGGTTGCCCTGATTGTCGTCATTGTCGCTGTGCTTGTTGGCCTTGTGGCCTTTATCGCCTTTGTCGTCGCGATCGGCGAGCGCAATGGTGGGGGCGCTGCTCAAGAAAGTTTGATGGTTACTTGCTGGTTGCTGCGTACCGCCGGCCAAAACGGCCAGGGTGCTGACTGCGCCGAAGGCCGCTGCCAGGCTCGCGCTGTAGAGTTTGTTCACGCTTATAATCTCCTCGCGTAGGTGGGTGCTGATGAGGACAAGATGAGAACGAGCCACGGTGGCCGGAAGGTTCACAAGCAGGCGCCGCCTCGCACGAGGCGGGCAGGGCCGATTCTGCTATCGCCGTAACCTCTGGTCTGTTTTGGAGAGCAGACGCGTCGTAGTCACGGGCCTCGGAGCCGTGACCCCCATCGGAAACACCCGGGAAGATTTTTGGAAGCACCTCGTTGCCGGCGAGAGCGGGGTCGCCCCAATTACTGCTTTCGATGCGAGCGAGTTTTCGACGCGCTTCGCTGCAGAAGTAAAAGATTTCGACCCCGAGGCGCATATCGGCCGGCGTGAGGCGCGCCGCATGGACCGTTTCGCGCAAATGGCTTTCGTTGCCGCAAGGGAAGCGGTCGAAGATGCGGCCATTCCCGAGGACCGCGCGTTTCGCGATGAGGTGGGCGTCATTATCGGCACCGGCATCGGTGGAATGCTCACGCTGGAGTTCGCCGCAAACAAGGCCAACAAAGACCAAAACTGGAGCAAGGTGAGCCCGTTCTTCATCCCGATGCTCATGGGTAACGCGGCTCCCGCACAAATCTCGATGCACTACGGGTTTCGCGCCGCAGTCTTTGCAACCGCGAGCGCTTGCGCCAGTTCCAACGATGCGCTTTCGACCGCATATAATTTGATCGCGCGCGGCGATGCGCGTGCCGTGATTTCCGGCGGTGCGGAGGCGACGATCTCACCCCTCTCGCTTGGCGGATTTTGCTCGATGAAAGCGCTTTCAACGCGCAACGATGAGCCAACGAAAGCGAGCCGCCCCTGGGATAAGGAACGCGACGGCTTCGTGCTCGCCGAGGGGAGCGGTATTCTCGTGCTTGAGGAGTACGAATCTGCACGCAATCGGGGCGCCAAAATCTACGCGGAAATCATCGGGTACGGACAATCGGCCGATGCGTATAATCTCGTTGCTCCTGATCCCGAAGCGAACGGCGTCGAACTGGCGCTGCGCCGGGTACTCAAGAAGGCCGCTATTGACGCTTCCGAGGTTGACTACATCAATGCGCACGGAACATCCACGCCGCAAGGCGATGTTGCCGAGTCCCAAGGCATCGAGCGCGTCTTTGGAAAGCGTGTCGCAGTGAGCTCAAGTAAATCGATGTTCGGACACGCGCTTGGCGCCGCGGCTGCGATTGAATCGCTGGCAGCCGTGCTCGCCGTGCAAAACGACATCATGCCTCCGACCATCAACTACGAAGTGCCCGATCCAGAATGCACGCTCGATTACGTGCCCAACGTCGCACGCCGCGCAACCGTCAACGTCGCGCTCTCCAACTCATTCGGCTTCGGCGGCCATAACAGCGTGTTGGCGTTTCGCAAGTACAGTGGCTAGGTTTTCCTCACGCAGTTTAAAAGGCGCTCCGCCTAGCTGCGCGGATTTCGGGTTCGAAATCACGCCCCCCACATGTTCAGCGAAGCTGAACGAGCGGGGCCCCCATACCATGCATCGCATAACCATTTTGCAAGATCAGGATTCCCCTCGGGCGATGCAAACAGCAATTATCTTGCATGCCGGGTGAGAACCGGCGACGGCGTTTGCGTGCGTTGCTCAAATTAGCGGGCGTGACCACCGAAGATTTCGCCGCGATAGACGCGGCGTTCGTACACGAAAGTGCGGCCAAAGAGCGCGGGGGCACTTCGAACGAGCGCCTTGAATTTCTCGGCGATTCCGTTTTGGGTTTGATCGTGACGCACTGGGCGTTTACCGAATATCCGGCGGACGATCAAGGCCGACTGACTAAGGCAAAAGCCGCGATTGTCAACGACAATGCGCTCGCGGTGAGCGCGCGGCGCCTGGGATTTTCGGAGTTGCTGGAGCTTGGCGCAGGGGAGCGCGCAAGTGGAGGAGCGGAACGCGTCTCGATACTCGCCGACTCGTTCGAGGCATTTATCGCCGTGCTTTATACACAGTTTGGATTTGATGCCGCGCGCCGCTTTATACTCAAAGAGCATGTGGCGCACACGGAGCATTCGCACGACGCCACCCGCGATCCGAAGACGATGCTCCAGGAATATACACAGGGTCATCTTGCGTGCATGCCCGAGTATGAGGAGGAAGGGGAAGGGCCTGCTCACCTCCCGCGTTTTACATCTTTTGTACGCGTGAAGGGCGAGTTGCTGGGAACAGGAACGGGACATTCCAAGAAGGCCGCGCAACAAGAAGCGGCTGCCCAAGCATTGCAAGCCTTGCAGGCCAGGGAACCGGACACGAGCACTCAGGAATAGTTGTGAAACTCAAGACTATTAAAGCGTTTGGTTTTAAGACATTTGCGGAGCAAACGTCACTCGATTTTGCAACCGGCGTGACCGCTATTGTGGGACCAAACGGCTCGGGCAAATCCAATCTTGTCGATGCGTTTCGCTGGGTGTTAGGAGAGCAGAGTTCCAAAAGCTTGCGCTCGGGCAAAATGGAAGACGTCATCTTCGTGGGCAACGAAAAGCGCAAGCCGCTCGGCCTGGCGGAAGTCTCGATCCTCTTCGATAACAGCGACGGGCGCCTGCCTATCGAGTACGCGGAAGTAGAGATCACGCGGCGCGCATACCGCGCGGGTGAAATCGAATACTACATCAACCGCAATCATGTGCGTCTGCGCGATATCATGGATATCCTGATGGGCACGGGTCTCGGTCCGGGATCGTACGCCATTGTGTCCCAAGGGCAGATCGACCAGATTCTCACCAGCAAGCCGCAAGACCGCCGAAGCTTATTTGAAGAGACCGCGGGCATCAACAAATTTCTGGCGCGCAAGAACGAATCGATGCGCCGGCTCGAGCAGACGGAGCAGAATGCGATTCGCATTAACGACTTGATCGAAGAGTTGGTCAAGCGCGTTCCGGAACTCGAAACGCAGGTCCGCCGCGCCAAGCGTTACCGCAAAGTCAGTGCCCGCTTGCGCGATCTCGAAATTCTGTCGTACTTGCGTGCGAGCGCATCGCGCCGCGAAGAGCGCGAGCACCTTCGCATTGAACTCGAGAAGAATGAAGAGCTGCGCAGCGTTGCCGCGGCCAAGGTTGCGACCTTTACGGCAGATCTCGCCGCCAAGCGTCACCATGCATATCAGCAGGAGCTCGCACTGGAAGAGCTGCGCGCCGACATTCAGAATCAGCGCGCACAACTCGCCCAACTCGAAGCAGATTATGCTGCGGCAGCCGCGCGCCGCGAAGCGCTGGAATCGCAAAGCAGCGCAACCTCGCAAGACGTCGAGCGCGTGGCGCAAGAGCGTGATGCCTTGCAAATCACGATTGCGGAGCTCGATGAACGCATCACGCCTTTGCGTAGCGAGCTTGAAACCGCACGTGAACGCGAATTGCAAGCGCAGACGGCCCTTGCGCAGGCACGCAAGCAACTGGATTCAATTTTCTCTGCGCTGCGCGAAGTCGAAGCCGGCGCTGCAGAGATCGCGGCTAAGAAAGCCGAGCGGCGCGTGCAGGGCGAGAATGCGCGAGCACAAGCCGAGCGCCTAGCCGAAGAAGCGCACGCAGCGCGCGCGCAGTGTGACCAACTCGAGATCGCAGCCGGCGGCGGTGCGCATCACTACTCGCAGCGCGAGGCGTATCTGAACGGCCTCGAAACGCAGATGCTCGACTTGCGCGGACGTCTGGAAGATGCGGAACTTGAAGTCAATCAGGCTTCGGAAGATCTGCATTCATCGCAAGCATTGCATCGCGACTATCAAAGCGAAGTCGCATCAAACGAATCGCGCTTGCAAACGATCGAAGAACTTGAAGCAACGCTCGAAGGCCACGTCCCCGGCACGCGCGCCGTGGTCGAAGCCTGGCAGCGCGGCGATCTGCGCGGGATCGAAGGCATCGTCTCCAATCTCATCACGGCTGACGAGCGCTATGCCCGTGCGCTCGATGTGGCCTTCGGTGCGCGCCTTTCCAACATCGTGACGAAGACGTCGGAAGACGCGGAGCGGGCCGTCGAGCATCTCACCCGCAACGAATCCGGGCGAGCCACATTCTTACCGCTCGACACGCTGCACTCGCGTCCCGGGCGCGATCTGACGCCGGACCTTGCAAAGGCGGCCGGCGTTATCGGGTACGCGCACACGCTTGTGCGCACAAAGCCTGAATATGCAAGCGTCGTTTCGTTTCTGGTCGGTAACGTGCTCGTGGTGGATACGTTGCAGACCGGCATCGCTCTCGTGCGCGGCAAAGGTTTCCGCGATACGATCGTTACGCTCACCGGCGAGCAGATCATGGGCGGCGGCGCAATTACCGGCGGACGCTACAAGCG
>JACRUB010000111.1 GCA_014305015.1 Vulcanimicrobiota bacterium
GAGCTTTCCAGCCTTGCGCGGACACTACTGCAGGAGTCTCTTCTGTTTCCGCTCTGCCGCCTCTGTAATGTACGCAAGGGCGCAACGCGAGTCGCCATGGATGCACTTGAGATCCTCTACATCAAATACAATTATGACGGTAGCGTTGCCCATGCTAGGGCTGACCACACGAGGTGGGATGCATTTCAAGAAATCCTATTCATCGTGTATAGAGAATCTGCCGGCTAGGTTTTAACCGCCATCAGGCGCCTTCCGGTACTCGTATTTGGGCTCTTAGGTCCCGCGTTGTCGACAATCGCGATGACGTGCGCAGTAACTAAGCGCACAAGGCTGTAGCAAAGGCCATCACCGAGTAGATCAGCATTGACAAGAACGTGCGGCTCCGCATCCTCGATAGCTTTGATGACGCGTAAGGCGCAACTCTCCCCCACTACATATGATCCCTTGCTAAGGACGATCGCAAACGTGCTCGACATGGAGTCTACTTATCGTTGTTGCCTTGTGGAACGCCTTGGGGACGACGTATGGCTTCGACCAAAAACCTGTGAGCAGATAGTAATGCACATACAGACGATACCTCGTGGAAGGTTGTGAATAGCGCGTATAACCGACCAGTCTTACCTGTAACTCACGCCTCACGGGCGCCGCGGCAACGGTAGGTGCGGGCATATTTATCTTGGGTGGACAGGTTCGGGGACGGTTTGGCCGTTGAGGCGGGCGAAGATGCGGTCTTCCGTAAACGGAAGCGATGTGAAGCGAACGCCGGTTGCGTTTCGCAACGCATTGCCGATTGCGGGTGCGACGGGATTGATCGTGTTTTCTGCGACCGACTTTGCGCCGAGCGGGCCAATGTTGTCGTACGTGTTGGCGAAAAAGACTTCCGTGACCGGCGCATCGGCAATTGCCGGAATGCGGTAGTTGCGTAGCGTCGGATTGATAACCGCACCCTGGTCATTGTAGACCATTTTCTCTTGCAGCGTGTAGCCGATGCCTTGGATAACGCCGCCGATGCATTGGCCACGGAGTTGATTCGGATTGACGACGGTGCCGGTGTCGACGGTTTCGATGCTGTGCAGGACCTGAATCTCGCCCGTTACGCGATGCACGGCGATGCGAGCGCCGTAGGCCATAAACGCAACGGTGCGTGGTGAGCCGTAGGCTTTGCGGAACGCCTTGAGTTCTTCGCCATCTCTTACGGATTGCGCGTGCAACTCCGTGAGCGGAATCTTCTTGTGGCCGCAGATCACGCGGTCGTCTTCGATCCGGCAATCCTTGGGCTTCTTGCGCGTCAAACGACCGGCGTAGGCAAGTATTTTCTCTTGCAGCGCGCGCGCCGCGTATTCGACTGCCTTTGTCGGCACCATCATGCCGACGCTTGCAAACGTGCCGCTGTCGTACGGTGTTTCGTCTGTATCGGCATTCTTGAACGTGACGCGCGATGTGGAGCAGCCCAAGATTTGTGCCACGACTTGTTGTTGCGCGGTGACCAGGCCGTTGCCGATTTCGACCGAGCCGACGGTGAAGTGATACGTCCCATCTTCGCGCAAGGTTATTTCGCACGCGGAGCGTTGTTCGGTCGGCGGAACGCAATCAAGCATCGAGATGCCCATGCCGCTGCCTTCGAGCCAATCGTCGCCTTTTGGTTTCGGTAAGCCACGTTTGCTCTTGAGCGCTTTCTCGACGGCGTCGATGCATTGGTCCAAGCCGTAGCTGCCGATCGTCAAATCGTCAAACCCGCTCAACACCGAAACGAGCTCGTCGTCCGCTTGTACGACATTCTTGCGGCGGAATTCAATTGGATCGAGCTTGAGCATATGTGCAAGCTCGTCCATTGCGGATTCCATCGCGAAGCACGGTTGGGTGGTGCCATAGCCGCGGAAACCCCCGCCGCACTGCATGTTCGTGTAGACGGCGTAGCCGTCGCCCTTCTTGTTCGGGCATTTGTACATCGCCCATTGGCCGGACATGCCGTTCGCGAGTGTCTCGCCGCCGTGGTTACCGTAGGCGCCGGTATTGCTGACCATTCTGAACTGTATCGCGGTCAGCTTGCCGTCATTCCTGGCGCCGAGTTTGACTTGAATCTTCATTGGATGGCGGGTGGTTGCGCCGATAAACTGTTCTTCGCGCGTGAACTCCCATTGCACCGGGCGCCCGATCTGCATGGTGGCAAAGAGCGGGAGATCCTCGCTCATCATGTCTTGCTTGCCGCCGAAACCGCCGCCGACGCGTTCGGTGAAGACGTGCAACTGCGACGGCTGAATTCCGAACAGGTAGCAGAGGCGGCCTTTGACGATGAACGGCCCTTGCGAGCTCGTGCGAACATGCAGGCGGCCATCGTCGCTACGCCACGCGATTGATTGCATCGTCTCGAGATGCACGTGTTGCTGGCGCGGTGCGAAGTAGGTTTCCTCATAGATCGCGTCGGCTTCTTTGAAACCTTGCTCGACATTGCCGACTTCGCCGTGAATATCAACGAAGATATTGTGTTTGGGGTCCTTGATGTGTGAGTCGCCGCCGAGATCGTGCAGAATTGGAGCCCCGGGCATCATCGCTTCTTCCGGATCGAAGACCGCGGGAAGAATTTCGTAATCCACTTCAACCGCGCGAACCCCGGCTTCGGCGATGCCCTCGCTTTCAGCCACCACCGCTACGATGCGCTGGCCAACGAAGCGCGCAACATTATCCAGCAGGTAAGTGTCGTCTGGATCGACGCGATTGTCTTCGTGAATTGCGGTCGTATAGAGTCGTCGCGGGACATCTTCCCACGTATACACCGCGATGACGCCCGGAATCGCCAGCGCCTTCTCTTTGTTGATCGACGTGATGCGCGCGTGAGCGTGCGGCGAGCGCAGCACTTTCATGTGCAACAGGCCCTCGGGCGGCTCGATGTCGCTCGTGTAGCGCGCCGCTCCGGTGACGATGTCGTGCGCGAACGGATTGGGCGTGCTCGTGCCGGCGGACTTGCCGGCTTTATCGAGTTTTACATTCTTCGTGCCGTCGAAGGCATCGCGAATCGATTGGTAGCCCGTGCAGCGGCAGAGGTTGCCTTTGAGCGCATGTGGCAAGTCTTTCTTTTGTTCTTCAGTGAGCGCGGCGCTCGTCATAATCATGCCGGCCGCGCAGTAGCCGCACTGGAACGATTGCGCATCCAAGAACGCTTGCTGCATCGGGTGCAATTTGCCGTTGGTCGCAAGACCTTCAATCGTTGTGATCTCTTTGTCTTCCGCGCGAAACGCGGGATAGAGACAGCTATGAACGGGCTTCTTGTCGACCCAAACCGTGCATGCGCCGCAGTCGCCGCCGTCGCAGCCTTTCTTGACGCCGTACATGCCGAGTTCGCGTAAGAAGATGCGCAGGCAATCGCCGGGCGCGGGATCGGCTGCAAAGAGCTTTCCGTTAACCGTGAGTTTCACGCGCACAGCTCCTTGCGAATCTCTTCGGCGTAGTGGTAACTCAAGTGCCGCCGATGCGCGGGCGAACTGTGAACGTCATCGAACCACAACGACTCGGGAACCGCGGCTTCTATGGCTTCGCGGACTTCGATCGCGGTGACCGCGCCGCACAGGCGAACCTGCACGGGTCGTGCGGTTGCAGCGGTGATGGTAATGATCAATTCTTTTTTTGCATCGTCGATGGTGCCGATCAGCAGCACGCCTGAGCGTCCCAGGTGCGTGAGCGACGCTCGCCGGAATGCGAATCGTTTGCCCAGGGCGGATGCCGGCAGATGAATGCTGCGCAGCAACTCGCCTTTTGCGAGCACGTTTTGATGATTGCCGGTAACAAAATCGATGGCGTTGACGTCGCGCGGTTCGCCATTGCGCGGCCAGAGGGTATAGATGCCTTCGAGTGCGGTGGTAAGCGAAATCATCGGGCCGGCAGGCAGCGACATCACGATGTTGCCGCCGATGCTCGCTTCGTGCCAGATTTTGAACGAAGAAAGAAACGAGCGGCAACATTCGCCGATCAAGGCTCCGGCTTTCCACGTTTTGGGTGGCTTGAATTCGCACAAGTCGTGAATCGTGCAGGTCGCCGCGACCTCCAGGCCTCCATCCGAGGCGACCGCGAGTGACTGCCATTTCAAACCGGCGAGATCGATCAGCGTATCGGTATGCACTTGCGGCTCGGAAAAAAGCCACGTTCCGCCCGCGAGCCATGCGTAGCCGTCTTTCCATGCCGTTACTTCATCCGCAGAAGACGGGCGCTTGAGCTCGGTAATCGTGTTGAGGTTCATCTAAACGCTCTTCCTACGGTAAGAGATTCCAAAGCAGCAAAATTTCGAGGCCATAGCAGGCCGCGATCACGAGCGGACCAACCCACTTCAAATACGACGGTGTCTGCTCGGTGGGGAAAAGCCACCAGCTAAAAGCGCGAATCGCCAGCGGCATGAGCGGCCACGTTGTCACGATGACGCTAATCGAATTTCCAAGAAACGTCGCGATCGCCGGATGCAGCGCGTAGTGGCGCAATACCGGGTTGAGGAATTTGAGCTCAAGCATGATGACCGGATA
>JACRUB010000148.1 GCA_014305015.1 Vulcanimicrobiota bacterium
AATATGAAGCAGCCGCAGCGGCATCTTGCTTGCCAACTTCAGCTTCGATCGACGCGAAATACTCTTCGAGCAGAGCGCGAAGCACTTCGCGGTCCTCGTTGCCCGCGCGCTTAATCACCCAGGACGTGGTGTTGCGGGAGCGCCTCCCGAGGGAGCCGGAGTAGCGATAATCGCTTTGAAAATCGGCGTAAACATCGGTGTCGGCGTTTGCTCTGGATGAGCGGCGGGGGCGGGCAGTTTGGGATAATTCAATTTAAAATAGTGCGGTGTTTCAACCCAGCGGTTATCAACGTAACGAAGTGTTGCGGTCGCGCTGTTCTTCGTTGGTTTGTATGCGGGTGCGCTCGCGTTGTAATAAGGCCCGCGCAGCACGATTGTATGATGGCGGATCGACGCAGAGAGCCCGCACAGGTTGCTCACCTGCACCGGCACGGTTACAACGCCATCCTCAATAGATAGCACCGAAAGGGTGCTTTCGCCGCAATCGGCGCCGGCCGCATGCACCATCACGAGCGTTTGATCGCGCGCTTGCCCCATGAGTTGACCGCTACCGATGATGCTGACCGTTTCCTGCGGAAAATACATCGGCGTGCCGTGACCTTGTTCGAGCTTGGGGACGATTGCGAAGCGGTCCGTTGCAGACGGCGATTGATACGTAAGCTGGAAGAGATTGTCGGTCGCGCTTTGCGCATACACGCTGAGATACCACTGATATTGCACGGGTTTTCCAAGCGGCGTGCGGCTGGCAATAATTTGATAGCGTGAATGGGCGCCCGGGCCTTCGAGATAGGCGGCAGCCTTTTGCATAACGGTCCCGGGCGGAGCCGGGGTCAGCGCAACGGCAGCAGAAATCGCAGCGATTTTAAATGCCCGCATACCATTCATAGCCTTGATCCTCCCAATAGCCACCCGCGCCGGAGTAGAGATTTCGATACGAGCCGACAAGCTCTATTCGATTCACCCACTTCGCGCTCTTGTAACCCAGCTGCGTGGGAACACGTAAGCGCACCGGCGCACCGTGATCGGGGTCGAGCGCGCGACCGTTTAAATCGAGCGCCATCAGCGCTTGCGGATGATGCGCCTGCTGTAAATCCAAACTCTCGTAGTACGGAACGTTGTCCGGCGAGACGTCCATACAGTGGAACACCACGTAGCGCGCATCCGAGCGCGGCCCGACCGCATCGAGCAAGTCAGAGAGCCGCACGCCGCGCCATTTTCCGATCGCGCTCCACCCCTCAACACAATCGTGACGCGTAATTTGCGTTTGCTGCTTCATCGCGCGCAAGCGATCGAGCGTAAACGTCTGCCGCCGCTCGACCGCGCCGTCGATGACAAGACGATAATCGCGGAAATTGCCGTTTTGCAACCGGTTGTAATTCGCATCCGAGGGCGTACTAAAACCGTTCATGCGAAAATCTTTGTCGACATCGCTCTCGGCGTACTCTTTCGCCAAGCCGTGCGTCCCGAGCACCAGATGGTTCAGCCCTTCCGCGCCCGAGAGCACCTTATGAAAACCGCTGTCGTTGAGTTTTGTGCCGATCGGCGCGCATGCGGCAAGTGCAGCCGAGATGGACGAAGCCACAAACAGGCTGCGCTTCATATGCCTACTCCGTCATGCTTGCCGAGTTTGAACCAACCGGTAATCATCGATTTCATCTGATTGATCACGCCCTGCGTCGCCACCAAACTAATGTGCGTAACGAAGAATCCGATCAGCATGAGCATGATGACAAAATGCCAAAGCCGCGCGAACTGCCGCCCGCCGAAGACCGCCGTAATCGGGTGGAACATCGAGTCGAAGCCCGGCGAGAGCGCAAGTCCAGTCAGCACCAAAAGCGGCGCGAACACAAAGAGCACGAGCGTATATGCCACTTTTTGCAACGGATTGTATGTGCCGTGCGGCGGCGGCTCTTTGCGCAACCGGAAATAGTACAACTGCATCGGCAAAATCTTCGGCAGATCTTCGCGGCGCAGCACGAGTTCTTTCAAATTCCCGCGTGTAAAGCCCGCGATAAAATACACGGCTCCGCAGATCACCATGACCCACGCGAAAAAGAGATGCCAGCGCCGGCCGTCGGCGAGCGATTGATATGCGGGAATCGTGAGCCAGCCCGGAAACGCGCGATCGGTGCGGCCGCCCATGCCATCGTCCCCGAAGCCCAAGAAGCCCGTGGTAGTAAAGGTATGTCCGAAGATCGTGGTCTGACCGACGTGGCTATCGGTCGAATCGATGGAGAGTACGCGCTTCGCGGGGTTGCTCTTATCGGAGGCGTCGAGGTACGGGGCGGCGTTAAAAATTTCTAGACCGCTGCTGACCAGCGCCAGGAACGCTATAAAAAAGAGCCAGTGCGTAAGCCGCGTTGGAATCGAATTTCGGTAGACCTTTGTGCCGAGCGCCATCGTCTTGCTCATTGTAGCATGGAACGGATTGTAGGCGGCAGCGGATTGGGGCACGAAAGCGATGCGCGCAATGTCCGATTCCGTTCTCGAAATCTCCGCCTCGGGCGGGGTAGCGCAGGTCCACCTGAGCAGGCCCGATGTCCGAAACGCCTTCAACGCCGAAGTGATCGGCGAGTTGCGCCGCGCCTTCGAGCGCCTGGGAGCCGACGCGGGCGTACGGGCCATCGTGCTCTCAGGCGAAGGCAAAACGTTTTGCGGGGGCGCCGACATCAACTGGATGCGCGGTTCGCTCGAGCTCTCCCGCGAAGAGAACGTCGCCGATGCGCAGCGCATGTCCGAAATGTTCCGCGCGATCGATCGCTGTCCGAAGCCGGTCATCGCGCGCGTGCACGGAGCGGCGCTCGGCGGTGGCGCGGGCCTTGTGGCGGTGTGCGACGTCGCCATCGCTTCCGATGACACCATTTTCGGCTTCACCGAAACCAAACTCGGCATTCTTCCCGCGGTCATCTCGCCGTTTGTGCTTGCAAAGATTGGCATCTCGCACGCGCGCGCGCTCTTCCTCACGGGCGAGCGTTTCGATGCCCGGCGCGCTGCGACGATCGGCCTCGTGCATGAAGTGGTCGCGATGAACGATATCGACCTTGCGGTGCATCGCGTGCTCGAAGAAATCAAAACTGCGAGCCCGAGCGCGATTGCATTCGCGAAGAAAACGATTGCGAACGTGACTGCCGCGACCTACGAAGAATCGCGCGACATTACGTCGCACGCGATAGCGGAGCAGCGCACGAGCGCCGAAGGCCAAGAAGGCCTGCGCGCATTTCTCGAGCGCCGCAAAGCCGCCTGGGCCCCCGAAGAATGATCGAACGGCTCCTGATTGCAAACCGCGGTGAGATCGCGGTCCGGATCGCACGCGGCGCGCGCGAAATGGGAATTGTTCCACTCGGCATCTTTTCAGAAGCCGATGCCGGCGCCTTTCATTTAAGTGCCATGGACGAAGCCATTTGCGTGGGACCCGCCACCGCGTCCGAATCCTACCTCAACATTGAAAACGTGATCGCCGCCGCGAAGACCATGCGCGCGGATGCGGTGCATCCCGGCTTCGGATTTCTTTCCGAGCGCGCCGCCTTTGCGCAAGCGGTGCGCGATGCGGGCATGATCTTCGTCGGCCCCGCGCCCGAAGCGATGTCGGCGATGGGCAGCAAACGCGATGCCAAACAGTTGGTGCGCACGCATAACGTGCCGGTCGTTCCCGGCTACGAAGGCGCCAATCAGAACGTAAAGACGCTCCGCGCAGAAGCGAAAAAAATCGGCGTGCCGCTTTTGATTAAAGCGAGTGCCGGCGGCGGCGGACGCGGCATGCGCGTCGTCGAGGATCTCAAATCGTTCGATGAAGCGCTCGAAGCGGCAAAACGCGAAGCGAAGGCAGCCTTCGGCGACGACACCGTGTTGCTCGAGAAATATCTCAAACGTCCGCGGCACATCGAGTTTCAAATTTTAGCCGATGCGCACGGCAACACGATTCATTTCGGCGAGCGCGAATGTTCCATTCAACGCCGCCATCAGAAGATTATCGAAGAGGCGCCCTCGGTTGCGCTCACGCCCGCGCTTCGCGCCGAGATGGGCGCGGCCGCCGTGCGCGCCGCACAAGCGGTTAAGTACGTCAATGCCGGCACGGTTGAATTCATGCTCGACCAAGACGGCAAGTACTACTTCCTCGAGATGAATACGCGCTTGCAAGTCGAGCATCCGGTGACGGAACTCGCCTACGGTGTCGATCTGGTCGCGTGGCAACTGCGCATCGCAAGCGGCGAGAAGCTCACCATCGATCAAAAAGATGTCGCGCCGCGCGGCTGGTCGATCGAAGCGCGCATCTACGCGGAAGACCCCTACAACAATATGCTGCCTTCCACCGGCACGATCACCGCGTGGGAACCGCCGCAAGGTCCGGGCATCCGCTGCGATGCGGGCATCGAGTGGGGGAGCGAGGTTTCCGTGTACTACGATCCGATGCTCGCCAAACTCATCGTGTGGGGCACCGATCGCAGTCACGCCGTGCGCCGCATGCGTACCGCCTTGGATGAATTCTTGAT
>JACRUB010000121.1 GCA_014305015.1 Vulcanimicrobiota bacterium
GAAAAATGTTTACGGAAAAATCAACACCCGCATCATGTGCATCCAACCGGACTAACTTGGGTCATGCTGAGCTTGTCGAAGCATGGGCGAGCGCCGTCGCAATCAAAATTGATGAGATCAAACATCTCGCGGCGGTTCCGAACAGCCTTTGAAACGCCCTTCGACAAGCTCAGGGTGACACAGAATGTCGATGTGTCTTGGCCAGCCTGATACCCTACCCCGACCTACCACTCGTCTCGCGTTGTTGCAACAATCAGTCGAACCATTGCTGCTGGAGCGCCCGGGCACTCACGACAGCGACAGGTCCTCGGAGTAACTCTTGAGCGAGCGGTTATAGCGGTTCAAGTGGCGCGACAACGCAAGGACCGTCATCGCGATTGCTTCTTTTTCACGTCCGAGATCTGCGAGTGCAAGAGCCGTGAACGCGACCACTGCATCATCGAGTTCATCCGACCCTGCGTCGCGCTCGGCGGTAAGAAGCGCTAAACTCTCTTCCGGTTTGCCAAGATTACGAAGTGTGCTCGCCATTTGAATAATCGCGCGCCGGCGCCGTAGCCCTGAGAGCCCTGCATCCAGCGCGCTGCGGTACAGCACGGCCGCCTCGTCCTCATGCCCCGTCGAATCGTGGGCACCCGCAAGTTCAAACAATGCGACGGCATCGCCCGGCGGACGCTCCGAGGTAAGGGCACGCATTTCTTCGAGAAATTCGACAGGCTCGTAGTCATCGATGGCGGCCCACAGTTGAGCAAGCCGCGCTTCCCAATCCATTAGGCGACTGCGTTGAGAAACGGTTTGATGTCGGCTTCGTCAATTTCCATGCCGACGCCACGTTTGTGGTAGCGGATATCGTGAAAATCTGAGCCGCCGCTCATTAACAGCCCATGCTTCGTTGCAACATCGCGAAAGAGTTGCACTTGCGCCGCTTCGTGCGTCGGATAAAAAACTTCAAGTCCTTGCAATCCATGCTCGACGAGTTCGTCGATCATCGAATAGTCGTGCAAACGTCCAGGATGCGCTAAGACTGAAATGCCGCCCGCGGCCTGAATTGCGGCGATGGCTTCGTGCGGCGTGATGTGCGTCGAGGGAACGTAGCCGGGCTTGCCACGTACGAGCAGTGATCGAAATGCCGTCTCAATATCCGTTACATGACCGTGGCGGATCAGCGCTTTGCCAACATGCGGACGTCCGAGCGATTGTCCTTTGCCGGCCTCCGCCAGCACTTGGTCCATCGTGATGCCGTAACCCGCAGCTTGCAATTTGGTAACCATCTCGCCGATTCGCTCGCGCCGCGCAGAGCGGTTTGCTTGCAACATCTTCTCCAGCGGCGTGCCGTCACTGAGCGGCAAATTGTAGCCCAAAACGTGCGCTTCATTTCCATTATATGTGGTGTTGATCTCAATGCCGACTACCAAGCGCATCGGTGCGGGAACACTCAGGCCGCGGTAAGCGCCGAGCGTATCGTGATCGGTGATCGAAAAAACAGCGACGCCACGCTTGTGCATGGCGGCGCAGAGTTCATCGGGCGAGAGCGTTCCATCGCTCTCATACGTATGCGAGTGGAAGTCGACAATCACCCGGGCGGCATCACTCTACGCACGGCAAGGGAAATTCCGGTGCGCTCGTTTCCACTGATCTCTACATCTATAAAGGAAGGCACGCAGACGAGCTCCATATTGCTCGCTTTGAGGTAGGTGCGCGCGATGGCCACCGCCTTGATCGCCTGATTGATCGCACCCGCGCCGACTGCCTGTAGCTCGGCATTCTCGCGCTCGCGCAAAACGGCCGCCAGAGCGCCTGCCACCGAGTTTGGATTACTCTTGGCCGATACTTTGAGGATGCCCGGCGTTACTTGGATCTTTGCTGGTTCGGTAATCATGCTATGCCTCGCTGAAAGATGCGCTTGATCTCAATCGCACGCCCGGAATCCTTATCGATGCTAACAACCGCAGCGCAAAACTGCTTGGTTCCACTTTTCTGTACACTAAAACGCTCGGAAAGTCCACTGATGAACCGGTCAAGGACGGTATCGGATTCCATGCCGATAACCCCGTCCGTTGGGCCGGTCATGCCGACATCAGTTAGATACGCCGTCCCCCCGGGCAGAATCTGCTCGTCCGAGGTTTGCACATGCGTGTGGGTGCCGTACATTGCCGAAATCTCGCCGTCGAGGAATCGCGCCATGGCCACCTTCTCCGAGGTTGCCTCTGCATGCATGTCAAGGATGATGATTGGAGTTTCGTGACGCAAGTCTGCCACCAGGGACTTTGCGCACCGGAACGGATCGTCCACTGGAGGCATAAAAGTGCGGCCCATAAGATTAAGGACACCGATCGTCGTCCCGCCCGTACGGAGCAGGCCCATCCCCTTGCCCGGAACGCCGGGCGGATAATTGGCGGGACGGATCACACGATCGCTCGTCTCCAAATACGTTTTGAAATCACGCTTATCGAAGATGTGGTTGCCGCTGGTGATAAAATCGACGCCGTTTGCGAACATCTCGTCGGCGGTTTGAGCCGTCAACCCGAAGCCGCCCGCAGCATTCTCACCGTTGGCGATGCAGGCGTCGATGTGATACTGATCGCGCACCAGCGGCACGCAACGTTTGAGCGTATCGCGACCCGGCGAGCCGACCACGTCGCCGATCAGCAATACGTTTAGCGGGCTAGCTATGACCGGCCCGAGGCCTTGGCTTTCTTTTGCGATTTCAAAAAATACACGAGCACGCGCTTCTCTTCGCGGAAGCCCACCAGACTCTTGGATTGCCGTGGGTCACGCATCGAATCGATGGCGCAGTCGATGAGTTCTTCCTGGACCATCGGATCTTCTTCGAAGGGCTCCTCGGCGGCCGGGTTGCGCACCAGCGTGTCATTGAAGCGGTCCGCGAAGACATTCACGAGCATGATGAGCTCATCCTTAGAGAACGTCTCCAGATCCCGGGTCACGTGGACGAAGGTCATCGCCTTATCGGTCTCGCACTCGAGTGCGACAGTTCGCGCCGAATCGTCCCCAAGGTGAAGAAAGCTCTCCACGTGGTCCTTGATGCTACCGATGATCGAGGCTTTAGCGACTCTGTCCAACTTCTGCGAAACCACAAACGTAAATCGAACGCTGCCGTCGTTCGGCATCGAACGGACGGACGCGATTTCTGGAAATCGCACCAGCAAGGCGCAAATCAGGCTGACGGTATCGGCATTTTCGTGGGGTAACCTGGTGGTATGCACGGGTCGGCTTCTCTCTTCATAATGAGGTCGCTGATAAGTCTCGTGGGGTGGGCGCCTTACATTGGACAACGCCTGAAGCGAGGACCTTGTGCCCCTCAAGAATTCTAACCGCCCGGACGCCACTTCAGTTTCCGTGGCGCTCAAGACCGGCTCGTTGACACACTTTAGCCTCCCTCTGTGCCAACAGGGCGACACTGTGAAAGGGACCGTCCGCCCTGCCGGGCTGGGGGGCACTGAGGCGTGCGTGGCCGGATTTAGCCTGCTCGAAACTCTGCTTTCCGTCGGCCTGCTGAGCGTCGTCATCATCGGCGCGATGGCGGCATTCGGCGGGGTCGCGAAAGTGAGTACCACGAGTCCTCAGCGAGACGCGGCAGAATGGGAAATGCGGCGCATCATCACGCTCGAATCCGCCGCCGCAAAGTATACCGATCCCACGACGGTGAGTATCAATCCCGCCCCGTGGAATACGTCGATGCCGTCTCCTGTTGGAACGCCGATTCCGATTACCGTTAGCGCAAGCAGGACGACTGCCGGCGGCGCGCCCGCGATGAGCTTGACAATTACCTATCCGCAAGCCGGCTCAACCGCAACGCTCACAAAGAGTATTCCGATCGTACGCAAGGCGCCCGCTCCCCAGGCGACGGTTGCCGCGCCCGGTACCTACGCAGACCCGAACAGCACGCCGGCACCCTAGTGTTACTGCGCGTTTTTTTTCTGGTCTTCATCTTGAGTTTGGTGATCCTCACGATGCTTGCAACAACGCTCTTCATGGGCAAAGCCGTCTTGTACGAGCGCGCACTCGCGTACATTCCGGCCTCCTATCAACAGGCGCTCGCAACGGTCGCACAATCAATCAAAGCGGGAAACGGCAGCTATATCGCACCGGCTCCGGCACCACTGAACTGCATCAGCAAGGACTCGCCGTGTAGCTTCTACGCGGGCCAAACCATCGTGGTGCCATCGCAAAGCGCTCCCGCCGGTGCCCGGCCCTGTGATACTTCGAGCACAAACTGCGCGGTGAATATGCAAGAACAGGTTATCGGTGAAGGTCGCCTGGGTCTACAGATTAATGCGAGCATTTACGACGCGGGAAAATCGTTACTGGTGAGGCGCACGAAATACGTGACGCTGCGAACCTTCGGTGTCGACCCCTTCTTTGCCGTGATCGGCGAACGCGATTCTGCCGCCGGCGACCGCACTCAGGCGCCGGAAGGTGAGAATGCCGGGTATGCGGCAACGGCGGCCCAAACCGATAC
>JACRUB010000192.1 GCA_014305015.1 Vulcanimicrobiota bacterium
GGAAGAGCACGCTCGCCAGCTCGCGCGCCTTATGGCTGGACATCTCTACCACGTCAATCTCATTCCGTATAACAGCACGCCGGATGCGCCGTACAGCGGAACGGAAAACGAGAAGATTTGGAAGTTCGCCGCAATTCTCGATGCAGCGGGCGTTCCAACGACTGTGCGCCAAAACATGGGGCGCGATATCGCTGCAGCGTGCGGGCAGTTGCGTGCGGAAACGCAGCCCAAGGCGCACGCCGCTTCAAGTTTGTCATCCTGAGCGGAGGTGCGCGGCACCCAAGTCGATGGATGGAAGCGTTTGACGACTGGAGCAGTGACCGTTTGCGCGTCAGCTCTTATTGAAAGCGCCCGGCGACCCACGCCTTGGTGGAAGAATCCCAATCTACGGCTGCCGGGAATGCTTAGATATTGATTGCGGTGGCGTAGCCGTCGCGATCACGCTTGCCGGTGACAAATTTCATTGGGCCACGCCAGAGCGGTTCTGGATCGACCATGACAATGATCGGGTTGAATTCAAGGAGTCTCAAATCGGGCCTTTTCAGTTTGAACTTGCACTCTATAAGGCAGCACTTGATCTGTTCATGAAATAAACGAGGCGCCGCATTACTGCGGCGCCTCGCGCGTTTCGATGTGCCTTGTCGGCGTGATACGTACCGACGGTAGCATATCTGCGGCGCTTTCGCAACAACGCGTTGGTCATAATTGGGCTTGTCCTGCGTTACCGTCATAGGAGCGGAAGGAGACCTTATGATGCATTTCGTTTTTGCGGTTGTCGTGCTGACGAGCCCTAAGCCGACATTGCCGCCGATGCAGCCGTGGCGGCAAACGCCTGTGCAGGTCTGCTTTGCGAAGAAAAACCCGCCGTGCAATACCGCGCCCGTGAAGATACAGTTCGCGCACTCGGAGACCAAAGCCAAAAAGGCAAGCCCCAAGCACTGACCGAATCCGCCTCCGATGACGGAGACCGCCGCGACTGCACCCCGAGTAACCATGGACGAGATCACGGCGCTGGCGAAGCGCCGCGGTTTTATTTTTCAGTCCAGTGAGCTTTACGGCGGGATCGGCGGCTTCTACGACTACGGCCCGCTTGGCGCGGTTCTCAAGCGCAACGTCAAGGACGCATGGTGGCGTGAAACCGTGCAGCTGCGCGACGACGTCGTTGCTTTTGATTCATCGATCATTATGCATCCGTTGGTCTGGAAAGCCTCCGGACACGTCGACCAGTTTCACGATAAGATGATCGACTGCAAGATTTGTAAACACCGGTTTCGTGCCGACCACTTGCCAAACCTCGATCAGTGTCCGGATTGCGGCAGCAAAAAGTCGTTTACCGATCCACGCAGTTTTAACCTGATGATGCAAACGCATATCGGTCCGATGGAAGACACGGCCTCGATTGCGTATTTGCGCCCGGAGACGGCCCAAGGTATCTTTGTCAACTTTAAAAACATCTACCAAACGGCGCGCAAAAAACCGCCGTTCGGGATCGCGCAGATCGGCAAATCGTTCCGCAACGAAATCACGCCCGGCAATTTCACGTTTCGTCAGCGTGAGTTCGAACAAGGGGAGCTCGAGTATTTTGTGCCCGACGACGGCAAAGATATGGCGATATTTGCCGAGTGGGTCGACGCTCGCAAGAAATGGTACTCGGATTACGGCATCAAGGCCGACCGTTTGCGCTTCTACGAGTTACCGGCGGATGAGCGGCCGCACTACGCGAAGGCCGGCATCGACGTCGAGTATCTCTTTCCGTGGGGCTGGGGCGAACTCGAATCAATCGCCCATCGCGGGACCTACGATCTGGATGCCCACATGAAACTCTCCGGCAAAGATCTGCGCTTCTTTGATGAAGCCGCAAAACAGCACTACACGCCGATCCTGATCGAGAGTTCCGCCGGGATGGATCGCACGACGCTCACGATGCTGATTGACGCGTACGAAAAAGAGAAGAGCGTCGATCCCAATGGCAAGGAAATGGAGCGCGTCGTGCTGCGCTTTCACCCCAAGATCGCCCCACAGCAGATCGCTGTGTTCTCGCTCGCGCGCAACAAGCCGGAGCTTGTCGAACGCGCCCGGGCCATCGAGGCCGACCTGCGCCGGAAGTTTCGAACCCAGTACGACGAGGGTAATATCGGGCAACTCTACCGGCGCCAGGATGAAATCGGAACACCATTCTGCGTAACGTTCGACTACGATTCGCTCGATGATCAGAGCGTGACCGTGCGCGAACGTGATTCGATGAGGCAGGAACGCATTGCAGTTGACCGGCTCCAGTCCTACTTCAGTGAAAAGCTCTAAGACCGGTACGAAGTTCGTCTACTTCTTTGATGAAGCGGACGGCTCGATGAACGACCTGCTGGGCGGCAAAGGTGCGGGCCTGGCGGAGATGACCAGCGCGGGACTTCCGGTTCCGGAAGGCTTTATTATATCAACAGAAGCGTGTTTGAGTTTCTTTGCTTCCGGCGGGATGTATCCCGATGGGTTGCAGCCGCAAATCGACGAGGCGATGGAGCGGCTGCAGCGCGATACCAAAAAGACGTTCGGCCGCGGCGAGGAGCCGTTGCTCGTCTCCGTGCGCAGTGGTGCGCGCGTCTCAATGCCGGGCATGATGGATACGATCCTCAACCTCGGGCTCAACGATCAAACGGTGCTTGCACTCGCGGAGATGACCGGCAACGAGCGGTTTGCGTGGGATGCCTACCGGCGTTTCATCATGATGTTTTCAAGCGTCGTCCTCAATCTGGAAAAAGATCTCTTCGAAGACCGCATCGATGATGAGAAGAAACGCCTTGGTGTCAAGAACGATCCGGAGGTCGACGCCGCAACGTGGAAGAAACTCGCCGGCGATTTCAAAGTAATCGTGGAAGTACACGCAGGCCGCGCGTTCCCGCAAGATGTACGCGAGCAACTCAACCTCGCAGTCGGCGCCGTCTTCGAATCGTGGAACTCAAAGCGCGCGGTTGACTACAGGCGGTACAACAAAATCTCGGACGACTGGGGAACGGCGGTCAGCGTCGTCTCCATGGTCTTCGGAAATATGGGCGACGACTCTGGCACCGGCGTTGCGTTTACGCGCGATCCAAATACGGGCGAGAAGATGCTCTTCGGCGAGTATCTCGTGAATGCGCAAGGCGAAGACGTGGTCGCCGGGACGCGCACGCCGCAGAAGATCTCGGACCTCGAGACGGCGCAGCCGGAAATTTACAATCAATTTAGGGAAATTGCGGGACGGCTGGAGCGGCACTACCGCGACATGCAAGACCTCGAATTTACCGTCGAACGCGGCAAGCTCTACATGCTGCAGACACGCAGCGGCAAGCGCTCCGCGGAAGCCGCCGTGCGCATCGCAATCGACATGGTTTCCGAAGGGTTGATCGATAAGAAAGAGGCGGTAAGCCGCGTGAGCGCATCATCGCTCGATCAACTCTTTCACGCGCGTATCGATCCGAACGAATCCTACGCCGTTGCATGCAAGGGTCTGAACGCTTCACCGGGCGCGGCAACGGGACAGATTGTTTTCGATCCGGACTCATCGGAGAAATGGAAAGAAGAAGGCAAGGATACGATTCTCGTGCGCGTCGAGACGACGCCGGACGATGTGCACGGCATGATCGCCTCCAAAGGCATTCTCACCGCAAAGGGCGGCGCGACCTCGCACGCAGCGGTGGTCGCACGCGGCATGGGCAAGCCATGCGTTGCGGGTTGCGATGCGCTGCATATCGACCGCCGCAATCATACCCTGACGATCGGCGACGTTACGCTCAATGAAGGCGATTGGATCACGGTTGACGGTACAACCGGCAACGTGATCGCGAAAAAACTCACGCTCATTGATCCGCCTTCGACACTTCCCGAATGGCTCGCGACGTTCTTGAGCTGGGCCGACGAAGTACGTACGATGGAAGTTTGGGCAAATGCCGATACGCCGCAAGATGCAAAGAAAGCGCGCGAACTCGGCGCAACGGGCATCGGGTTGTGTCGCACGGAGCACATGTTCATGCAACAAGACCGGCTGCCGGTCGTGCAGCGCATGATTCTTGCAAACACTCCGGAAGCGCGCGCCGAAGCGCTCACCACCCTACTCCCGTTCCAGCGCGACGACTTCCTTGGAATCTTGGAAGCGATGCAAGGCTATCCGGTGACGATCCGGCTTCTCGATCCGCCGTTACACGAATTCTTGCCCTCGCTTGAAACCTTGTTGGTGGAGACGACGGAGCTGCGCGTCAAATCGGGCACGGACACGGCTGCCTACAAGGAAAAGGCGGTGGTTCTCAAACGCGTGCAACAATTGCACGAGCAGAATCCGATGTTGGGCTTGCGCGTCTGCCGTCTGGGAATCGTGTATCCCGAGATCTACGCCATGCAGGTGCGCGCAATCTTTGAAGCAGCGTGCGAGCTCAAGGATCGCGCCGTGGACGTGCGTCCAGAAGTCATGATTCCGGGGGTCGGCAC
>JACRUB010000194.1 GCA_014305015.1 Vulcanimicrobiota bacterium
CTGTTGCGAAGAGGGTGAGATGCGGTTGGATCGTTCCAAGCAAGAAGTCGCGATAGACTCCCGAGCTGGACCCAATCGACGCAGTAACAAGCCGATCGAAGCTTCCGCTTTGGCTGGCGAAGCGCGGGTCGATCATCTTTTGTAACGCATGCGAAATCCAGAAAATACCGGTATAGATCCGGATAATGGCAAGCCACAACCCATAAGGACGAGCACTGATCACTGGACAATCCCTCCTTCCCGGAGTATACCCTCTTGCGCAGCTTCGGACACAAATGCTTGTCTCGACTGCAGGCTCGCACAAAAACGTCGTACTAAACCATGGCGGGCGCAGCTTCGTCTATTGCCTGCGGCACCCGGTGTCGAAGCCGAGTATTTAGAGGAAAATACGCAGCTTTCGCAGTTTTAGTCCGGATGGTACCTTCCCGTTTGGCGGTCTTTATCGCCGCCCTGCTCGTGCTTTCCACCTCGCCTTCTTTTGCTGCCGCTCCGGATGACGCGCTCGCACTGATTGGCACATACGCGCAGCAGATGATGTCCTCAACGCACGCGCCCGGCCTCTCGGTTGCCGTGACGGACCGCGCGCATACGATCAAAATTTTCTCGCTGGGACTTGCAGATGTGCAGAGCCACACGCCGGTAATCGAAACCACCCGCTTCGGCATCGGCTCGATCAGCAAATCGATGACCGCGACTGCGCTGCTGCTTGCGCGTGATCGCGGAGTATTCGATCCCTCCGCGCCCGTCACGAAATACTTGCCGTGGTTTCGCGTCAAATCGCCCTACCGTCCGATCAGCGGCTTCGACTTGCTGACGCACACCAGCGGTCTGCCGGACGGCGGCACGGGTTCGTCCGTCTACGACGTGTACGCATTACGGAATGAAACCGTCGGCTACGCACCGGGCGAGCATTGGTCCTACTCAAACGTCGGCTACGAGACGTTGGGCGCGATTCTTCAAACAGTTGAGGGCACGCAGTATAGCGATACCCTCGCGAAAAGAATTTTCCAACCGCTTGGAATGGTGGATTCGTCCGGCATCTGGACGCCAGAAACGCTTGCAACCGCGGCGACCGGATACATGTACGCCTACGATGACCGCCCCGAACCGGAATCCTATCCGCTGATCGCATTTCCGCAAACAACGTTTGCGGATCCGGCGGGTTCCGTTGTGAGTACCGCAGGCGATATGGCGAAATATCTTCGCTTTATCCTCAACGCGCAATTGCTCTCGCCGGAAAGTTATAAACTGCTCACAACAGCAAGCGTCAAGAACGGAAAGACCGAGGCGGGGTTGACCGGTTTTTACGATCACTATGCATTTGGTCTTGCGCAGCAAACAGTCGATGGGCACCATCTGGTGGGACACACGGGCGGCGTCTCGCGAAACACATCATGTTTTCAAGCCGACCTCGATTCCGGTTTTGCCGTCATTGCAATGAGCAATCTCGGCTACGTTGGTCCACGCCCATGTGCGGTGGTTGCCTATGCGCTCAAGGTCCTACGCGCGAAAAGCGAAGGCGAGCCGTTGCCACCGGTTCCGGCGCCCGCCGATCCGCTGCACGTTGACGGCGCCTCCGCCTATGCCGGCACGTATCGTTCGCAAGACGGCGAGACCCTCGCGTTCGTGGCAAAGAACGATCATCTGAGGCTCGAGAACGGTGCGGCCAGTGAAACGATGTCGGAACGCGGTGGCGATCAATTCTGGGTTGACGACCCGCGCTTTGCCCAATACACCATGCGGTTCATCCGGGACAAGGATAAGCACGTAACGCAGATGGCGCACGGCTCGAAGGTCTACAGCACCGCCGCCTATGTTGGCCCCACCCAGTTTACGCATCCCAAAGAATGGGACGCATATGAGGGGACCTATCGCGATGCGACGAGCTTTGCGTTCGGGGGTGAGGCGCACGTGCTGATCGTAAAAGATCAACTCGTGCTTGAGGACGGCACGCAGCTCGTTCCACTCGGGAACGGCGTTTTTCGCGTCGGCACCGACGACTGGAGCCCCGAGCGAGTGACATTCTCGACCATTGTAAACGGCGTCGCACAACGAGCTATTTTTTCCGCCGGCCCGACGCTTTACCGCACCTTTGCACAGTAAGGAATAGCTATGAAGTTTGCGCGTCTTTTTTGTTTGCTTCTGATTCTTGCGCTCGCCGGTGCGGCACAAGCCTCGGCCTTTACGATGGACGAGGTTTTGAGCGCGCCGTACGTTTCGGAGTTGACCGCCTCGCCCGATGGCCGCGCACTCGTTTGGGCGCAGCACGTGCGCGCGGCGCGCAATCTTTGGGTGAACGTGGGCGGCAAGACAACCCAGCTCACCAATTACACCCAAGACGACGGTCAAGAACTGTACAACCCGCAATTTCTGGCAGACAACAGTGCCGTAGTGTACGAGCGGGGCGCTTCGGAAGACAATGGTGCGGATGATAACCCAAATCCCCTCTCGCTCATCGTTGCGCCGCAGCGCACAATCTATGTTGCCGGACTGCACGGCGGCGATCCGGTGCTCATCGGAGACGGCCAGTATCCGGCCGTCTCGCCGCGCGGGAATGTGGTTGCATGGGTCAAGGGCAACGCCCTACTGCTAACGACTCTGCAAGGCACGGGAACGACGCTCAAGGCCGGTACCATTAGCACGCCGGCAGATCGCGGACAAATTACCGGCATCGTGTGGTCGCCGGACGGCACGCGCCTCGCGCTCGTAAACAACCGCGGCGACCATTCGTTTGTGGAGTTCTACAGTCTGAATGATAAGAGCCTGACCTATGCATCGCCGGACTTTACCAATGACGGTTTCCCCGCATGGTCGCGCGATTCAAAACGCGTCGCGTTCATCCGCACGCCGGGGCAACGTGAAGGCGAGACACCATATTCCTGGCCGTCGCGCGAGCCGTGGTCGATCTGGGTTGCCGATGCGCAGACAGGGTCCGCAAGAAAAGTTTGGCAAGCGCGCCGCGGCATGGGGAACGTCTTCTATCCGGTAGACGGTCCCGCGCAACTCTGGTGGCTCGCGAACGACCGAATCGCGTTTCCGTGGGAAGGCAACGGTTGGCGCAATCTCTACAGCATCAGTGCAAACGGCGGAAGCGCCACGAACCTTACCCCTGGATACTTTGAAACCGAGATGGCGAGCGCAAAGATCGACGGCACCGGACTCTACTATGCGACAAATGAGAACGATATCGATCGCCGTCATATCTGGGAAGCCGCCGATGGGAATGCCCCGCAACAAGTAACGACCGGTCCGCACAATCAGTGGTTTCCAACCGCAATGGCAAACGGAGTCGCGTACGCCGACGCGGGGTACAAGGATCCCTCAGTTGTTATGACGCGCGGGGCAGCGGCGTCCGCCACGCTTTCGGATCCGGCGGCTACAACGTTCCCCGCTTCCGACGTTGTCGAGCCCAGTCTCGTGACGTTCCGTGCGCCCGATGGATTGCTCATACACGGCGAACTTTTCATGCCGAATGACGGGAAGACGACTCACGCCGGTCTCATTTTCACCCACGGCGGTTCGCAGCGCCAAATGCTCGCGGGCTTTCACTATATGGAAGCCTACACGAACCTCTATGAATCAAATCAGTATTACGCCACTCATGGATTCGTCGTGCTTTCGATCAATTATCGCAGCGGTATCATGTACGGGCACGATTTCCGTGAAGCAAAAAACTATGGCTGGCGCGGCGGCAGCGAGTATCAAGATCTCGTTGCAGGCGCGCATTTTCTGATGCACCAGCCCACCGTTGATAAAAACCACATCGGCCTCTACGGTCTATCGTACGGTGGGTACATGACCGCAATGGGACTCGCGCGCAATTCGGATATCTTCAAGGCCGGCGCAGATTTTGCAGGCGTGCACAATTGGGCTACGATCTTCGATCAGAATGGCATCCAAGTCGGCAGCGCTACAGAACGGCGCATTGCATTTCTGGCATCGCCGGAAGCCACACTTGATAAATGGTACTCGCCGGTCTTTCTTGCGCAAGGCGACGACGATCGCAACGTGCCGTTTTCGCAAGGCGTCGATCTGGCGACGCGTTTACGCGACCGCGGTGTTGAAGTGCAAACGATGGTCTTGCCCAATGAGACCCACGAACCGCTGACGTTCTCGGATACCGTCCACCTCTTTGACGCCGCCGCCGCGTTCTTAATCAGTCACTTGGTGAGGTGACATGCAACCGTCGGAAACCTTAGTCGACGCCGATGTCCCACATCATGCCTAGATCTTTCTTGCTGAAAGACCGGAACGAGATGAGGGTTTCGGTGTCTTCGATACCTTCCAGGGCCGAGACGCCCTCAGTTACGAGGTCGTTGAGCATTTCGTGTTGGGCAACGCGCACGATCGCAACCAAGTCATAAGGACCGGCAACGCTGTAGACTTCCGCGATGCCCTCGACCGCGAGCAGTTCCTCGG
>JACRUB010000091.1 GCA_014305015.1 Vulcanimicrobiota bacterium
GGTTTGCCGCGCGGCGTACCGGTTGCTAATAAGACGGGCGAAGTCGACGGCGTGCGCAACGACGTTGCGATTGTCGATCCCTTCGGTGATTCGCCGTTCGTTCTCACCGTCTACACGAAGAATCTCGGCAACTATGCCGGAGCGATTCGCGGCATCAACCACATTTCAAACGCGGTTTATCGCAAGATCGCAAACACAAACAGCTAATTTGGCAGCGCGGGTATATTCAACGACCCGGCTTTGACCAAGTCGTGAATACCTTTGAGGAATGCGATTTGCCCTAGGTCTTTTGCCGGCTGAAAGCCGTAACGCTGGACCGCTTCGTCAACCGCATCATCGAGTTTCCATCCCTGTGCAAGGCGTACTAAACAACAAAACGTCGAGGTTCGCCCGTGTCCGCTTTGACAGTGCACAAAGATCTGATGTCTAGAATCCTCGGCGCACGTCTGCAAAAACTGCATGGCTTGTTCTTGCGCCGGCGGCGTGTTATCCACGACCGGAATCTGAAGCGGCGTAAGCCAGCGAAAACCGGCGGGATTCGGGTCCGCCCCTCACGCTAACCAAGCGCAGACCCAGCCGAAATTCTGGAGATCCTTCGAATCAGGTGCCGGCTGCGTCAATTCGTGTTTTTTGGTTCAACAGTGACGCTCTCCATCGTATCGCCGGGACGAATCAGGTCCACCACCTCGAGACCTTCTTGCGTTTGCCCGAAAACCGTGTATTGCTTATCTAAAAAGCGAGCGTCACCCAAACAAATGTAGAACTGCGAACCGGCCGAGTTCGGATTGGCGGAACGGGCCATCGCAACCGTGCCGCGTAAGTGCGGATGATCGTTGAATTCGGCGTCGAGCTGGTACCCGGGGCCACCGGTGCCATTGCCGTCGGGGTCACCGCCCTGGATCACGAAGCCCGGCTCCACCCGGTGGAAAGCGGTTCCGTCGTAAAACCCCGCCTTCGCCAACTTGATAAAAGCAGCCGAGTGCTGGGGCGCTTCGGTCGGAAAAAAGGTGAAGACGATATCGCCTTTCTTGGTCTTGATTCGGATTTGGGCTTCACGGGCTTCGTCGGCGAGCGTGGTCAGTTCGTCCCCGGTGGGTGCTTTGTGTGCCATTGCGCCGCTTTTCGTGCCCCTGGCGGCGCGTGCCTTGCCTTAATAATATGAGTTTAAAGGCTCCTCAATTTGGTATAACATAGGAGTCATGAACGAGCTAGAGCGGCGAGTCGACCCACGCGGAAGCGCGGGGCCTTCCTTAAACGTGCGCATTCCGCCGAACGCACGCTTTGGCAAGAAGGTGCGCGAAGAACTCGTCACGTTTGCCAACCAGCACCAAATCTCGCGGCAAGACCTCGATGAGTTCATCTTCGCGATCGGCGAAGCACTTGCAAACGCCATCGAACATTCGGGCTCGAACGACGTCATCGAAGTGCGCTGCCAGATCGAACGCGACAAGATCATCGCAACCGTGATCGACTCAGGCCGCGGCTTCCAGACCGAGCAGGTGCCCGAGAAGCCGCTGCCCGACGCGCTTTCGGAACGCGGCCGGGGCCTGCCGATCATGCAACGCTGCACGGACATCTTCGCGGTGCGCAGCGTTCCGGGCCAAGGAACGGCCGTCGTGCTGGGCCGCTATCTGCGCGAGCCCGCATCCGTGACAGCATAAGGTATACTAGGCGGTGATGAGAATTCACCGCCTTTTCGTTTTGTTCGCCCTTGCGGCCATGTTGCTTCCCACGGGGAGCAGTGCCGCTTCAAATCCGATCGATCCACAAATCGCTTCCATGGTCTCCGCAGTCAACGCCCCTTCGCTCCGGCATTGGGACAGCGGCCTACTAGTTTTCGGAACGCGCAACCTCTTCTCCGAACAACTCAACAACCCGAGGCGCGGGGTTTTTGCGGCACGCGATTGGATTAAGTCCGAGTTCGAGAAAATTGCGGCGACGAGCGGCGGACGTATGACGGTTGCACTCGATGAGTACACGCAGCCGAAAACCGACAATACACCGCGCGACGTCCTAGTTTCGAGCGTCGTTGCAACGCTCAAAGGCGATGATCCGAGCGGCCGCACCTATGTGATGACGAGCCACTACGACTCACGCAACAGCGACGGCAACGATGCCACCAAAGATGCACCGGGAGCGGACGACAACGGGTCGGGCGTCTCAGCGGTTCTAGAAGCGGCACGCGTCATGGCCCCGCATCATTTTCACGGCACGCTTATCTTTGCAACGTACGATGGCGAAGAGCAAGGGCTTTTCGGATCGGCTCATCATGCCAAAGTCTTGCACGATGCGGGCGTGCCCGTGCTAGCAAATCTCAACAACGACATTATGGGCTCTTCCACGGCGCACGACGGAACGAGCGATCCGTACGAAGTGCGCCTCTTTAGCGAAGCCATCCCGCCCGGTGAAACGCCCAAACACATCAATGCGCTCGGCGCAGAGAACGACTCACCTTCGCGCGATCTCGCGCGCTTCGTCAAATCCATCTCCGAAGCGTACGTACCAAGCATGCACGCGCGGTTGATCTTCCGTTCCGACCGGTTCCTGCGTGGCGGAGACCAGCAATCGTTTGCGGCGCAAGGGTTTGAGGCCGTGCGCTTTGTTGAACCGCACGAAGTCTACCGGCATCAGCATCAAGACGTGCGCATCGAAAACGGCATCCAATACGGTGATCTGCAACGCTATATGGATTTCGACTATCTCACGCGCGTGACAAGAATGAACGTAGCATCGCTTGCCGCTCTTGCACTAGGCCCGGCACAACCGCAAAAGGTTGAAATGCTCACCAAGGTGCTCGCGTATGACACGACGTTGCGTTGGACCGCCGTTCCAGGAGCCCGCTCCTATGAAGTACTGTGGCGCGCGACGGCCGCGCCGCTCTGGGAGCATTCACGCAATGTCGGCAACGTCACGCAGGTTATGCTTCCGGTGAGTAAGGATGATTTTGTGTTCGCTGTGAACGCGGTGGATGCGCAAGGACATCACTCTCCGGCAGTGTTCCCGGTCCCGGTTAAGGAGTAGTTACAACCCCGGTTGGCCGCGTTGCTCCAACACGTCGTAACGCCGGTCGCTCTCGGCCATCCAGCGCTGCATGCCGGCGACCTCACCTGCAATTGACGTGACCTGGCGCTCAACCCGATCTAGTCGGGAGTCAATGCCATCGACCCGCGAGTCGATGCCATCGACCCGCGAGTCAAGGCGATCGAGCCGACCGTCGATCTGCTCGAATCTCGCATCAACCTGCGCGAATCTCACGTCAACTTGGGCGAAGCCCTCGGACACGGCACCGTGGAGGTCAAGAATCGCGGTCATAAGCTCAGCGGTTGTCGGTTGTTCGTGCATAGAAGGGAAGCTTACTCTGCGAAGATTACCGCGGTATTTCCTGCCTAGAGCGCACGCAATGACTGACCCATTGCAATGAGCGTTTCGTCGACATCCGCGGTTGTGTGCGCGGTCGAGAGAAACATGACTTCGTTCTGTGAAGGCGCGAGGAGAATTTTGCGCTTTCGCATTTCGTGATAGTACCGCGCAAAACGGTTGCGATCGGCCGCCGAAGCGTCGTCGTAATTTCGAGTGAGCCCTTCGCGAAACTTGAAGTCAACGACGCTCTCGAGTTGCACCACGTGATACGGTAAATCGAGATCGTAGAACAACGTGCGAATCTTCTCCGCAAAATACTTCGCGAGCGCCTCTATTGCCGGCAGCGCTTGCGGGTTGCTCTCCAAGAAGTCAAGCGTGCGGTGCGCCATCGCTACCGAGAACGGATTGCCCGCGTGCGTGCCGCCCGTGAACGTTTCGCCTCCCGGAGCTAGCACATTCATGATCTCTTCACGACCGCCGAATGCCGCGATCGGATATCCCCCGCCCATAATCTTGCCGATCGTCGTCATGTCGGGGGTGACGGCGAGCCGCCCTTGTGCGCCGCGCAAGCCAAGGCGAAGCCACGTAATGACTTCATCGAAGATCAGGACTGCGCCGAGCCGCGTTGTTCGCTCGCGCAGCCCTTCCAGAAATCCGGGCAGCGGTGTAACGACGCCCATGTTGCCGACGATCGGTTCGACGATAATCGCTGCGAGCCGGTCATGGTTGCCGCGCAAGACTTCATCAAGGGCATCGAGATCGTTGAAGCGCGTCACGATAACGTCCCGCATCACGCCTTGCGGAATGCCGCTGCGCGACGGGTCGCTCGTATGTGCCGAAGCACCGGCATTCAGCAATGCGAGATCGAAGTGCCCGTGGTAGTTGCCACCGAACTTCACAATGAGATCGCGGCGCGTAAATGCGCGCGCAACACGAATAGCACTCATCACGGCTTCCGTGCCCGTACTCACGAAGCGCATGCGCTCCATCGACGGCAGATGCGCCCG
>JACRUB010000024.1:0-20043 GCA_014305015.1 Vulcanimicrobiota bacterium
CACGTTGAATCCAAAACTCGCCGTGTGCCGTCGCGCCGTGATCGATCCGTAGGTTCCATAGTAGAACGCGCTGTAGCTTCCTCGGAAAAAATATGAGGGCAGCGGCGCGCCACCGAGCGACCTTCCAGGATCTTCGCTTGCATACGACCCGAAGGGAACGCCCGCATAGACGCTGCTTTGGACGTTCCCAATTAAGGTATTTACCCCAAGGGAAAGGTATACGCTCCGGTTCGTGTTGACGGGAACGCTGCCGTAACCGCACGCGGCTAGGGTTATGAATGAATTGCACGGCTCTTCATAGGTACTGTTCGTAATCATGGCCCCGGCATCGACCGTTGCCCGTTTCGAGAGGGGATAGGAGAATTTGAGCAGGTCGCCTTGGCCCTTGTGTCCGCCGAAATGCTGGTACGTCCGGGCGCTTTGATCCTCGAACGTGACGCCCGCGAGTGGAGAGTCGGCTGCATTTATTGCGTGTTGAAGCGCGAGCGAGAGGTGTACGACCGAGCCCGTGGCGGAAAAAGAGTCGGATGCAGCACCGAGATTCCCGATGGTTCCCAGTGCATTGAACGTCCAGGTTTTGGACGGCTGGATCGTTTGATAGTTGACATTGCCGCCCAAATAGCCGGCCGTCGGTGAGAAGTCGATGGACGCGCCGGTAAAAAGCGACTGCGCGTCGCCTAATGCTTTGGTAGCCGGACCTGAGAGGGGAACGCCGTTTACGGAAGTTCCGGTTTGCGCGGCATCGTGGTTGCGCAAGGAGATGTTAAATGCGGAGTTTTCGTACGTTGTGTCGTCGATGGAGACGCCGGCCATTTGCGTCATGGCGTCCTTGAGCGACTGAGAGATCTTCCGTTCGGCACTCTCAGGACCTAGGATTTCTTGGTTTACCGTTACCGAGCCGTGCGCGGTTACCTCGCCGATTTCTTTTAAAGCCGGAACGAGCTTGACCTCAATTGCAACGTGCGCACCTTCGCGCACCTCGAATTCTGTGATGTCGCTTCGGCGATAACCGCTATGTTGGACCGCAATACGGTAAAGGCCGGGCTGCACGTTTTGGAAAAGCAGCTTGCCGGCTGCGTCCGTAAGCGAACTCTGCGAATTGCCCTCGCCGAGCAGAAAGACTTCAGCATTGTCGATCGGGGCGGATGTGGCCGCGTCGTGAACGGTAATCGCAATATCGCTTGGAGCGAGTCCCTGCGCGCGCACCGGCACGGCCAAGGCCTGCATCAAAAAGATACCTAGAGTCGCAAACGCAGCCATCCGCTTAAAAAACTTCATCTCACCCGCCGGAGAATAGCATTTTAGATAAAAGGGCGGCGCAATTCCTTGCGCCGCCCTTGTTCTTGTAACCGCAAGACCTTCTTTAGATTTTGTAGTTCAAGAAGAACTCGACGCGCGGCGGGTCTTGCGTCAGGTTTTGGTAGATGTAGCCCGGTTTCTGCGGAGGTGTACCGGAATTCGGACCGTTGAACGAACCGCACCCGGTTCCGAATCCGCTTCCATCGTCCTGGTTATAGCAAGGAATCGTTCCCGAGGCGTAGTCGGATTGTTGGTTCGTGACATTGGTTCCGCGCGCACCGATCTGCCAGTGTGCGTTGAGGTCTTTGAGCAATGTCATGTTGACCTTCCAATAGGCCATGCCCCGACGTTCCGGCGCCATTACCGGATTGACTCGGGTGCCATCGGGAAGCGTGGTTGCGCTACCACTAGTGCAAGAAATATTCCGCGTGTATTCATTAACCGGTGCGCCACTCTTTTGATTGATACAGCCGCCCGTGTTATAGAAATTACCGAACGTGTAGTAGAGATTTGGAATGAAATGCGTTCCGTGCGAATGGATGTCGGCAACCAACGTGGCGGAGAAAGGCGCGACGAACGGGCTACGCACGAACTGGTTTTGTTTGCGGAAGTAGTCGGCGATCGGGAAATTGATGAAGGAAGTTTGGCCGAAGAAGCTTACCTGCGACCAGTAGTTATTCAAGGAGCCCGAGAGCCACCAGGACGCGCCCGTATCGCGCTTGTCGAGATGGCTGATACCGAGTTCGACGCCGAAGGAGCGGATCTTCAGGTCATTTGTGACCTCAGGATCACCGTATTTCGGCGCGCCGCCGGGGGTTAACGTCACGGGCGAGTAGATCGCCAGATAGTTGTTCGAGAACCGGTAGTACGGACCGAATTTAACCGATGTGTTCGCATCGATTTGATGCTCGAGCTGAAGATCGAACGTGGTATTCACCGTTGGCTTGTACGTGTTCGGCGGTGCCACAGGCGGAATATAGAACGGGTTGTACGTCTTCGAACCATAGCGGTAGACAAATTCGGTACCGATAAATTGAGCGGTCGTTGCGTAGGAGAAGCGCACGACGTTGTCCGGGTTGATGCGGTACGTGCCCAGGAACGACGGAGCCCAGAAGCCGGTAGAGACGACACCGCCCGGTACGCCGTTCGGCTGGCGGGGGGTGACGATTTCAGGATTGGCCGGGATCGAGTAGTAGATGCGCTGGTAGCGCAGACCCGGCTGGAACGTCCAGGGGCCACGGTTCATCGAAAGCTGGGCGTAAGCGAACGGAACGTGAACCGGGATGTCCGTTAGTGAGGCGAGCTGCGTCGATGTCGCAGTCGCGTTGAAGTTATTTAGGAAACGCACATCGCGTTTTTGGTTGTCGTATTCTTGCCCCGCGCCCGCCTTGATTGTGAGATTCTCGTTCGGGGTTGACGTAAAGTCAAGCGAGAGGTAGTAATCGTTGCCGTACCGGCTCTGATAGTAGTCGCCCAGATCAAACGTACATTGGTTTCCATTGGCACTGACTTGTAGCGGTGAGCCGGGCGCGTAAGGATATGCGGGGCAGCCGTCGTCGACGAGCGTGCCTGTAGGCGTATTGAATTGTGCTTGATTCGGGTCCGTCAGTTTTTGATCGAAGATGTATTGATTGAAATTCTCAGCTAAACGGAGAGCAAAGCTGGAATGGTCGTTGATGATGTGATTCCACTGGACCTTTCCGATGGCCGAGTAGTGGCCGAGAAAGTTTCCAGATCCGTTCGCGAGCGATCCAAAGTACAGCCCTTCAGGACAAGGTTGCCCATTTGGAGCGGTGCCTCCGGCTCCGCCGCTGTTCGTAGCGCCGCTGGGTCCGACGCAGGGACATGGGAGAAGCTGCAGCAGTGGGGCGTTGTTCGTGCCCGAATAGAGCCCGTAATTGACGCCCTCGTTGAACAGACTATTCTGGTAGAGAAATTGAAAGTCGTTACGCGCATTTGTTTTATAGTGAATGTTCGCAATGACGTCGCGCGTGGCGATCAACCCGGGATTGCCGGAGCTGATCCCCGTTTGAAGCAGGTTGAACTTTGCCACGCCGTTGTTGAAATCGTTCTGAGAATTGATTCCGTCGAAGGCCAGATAGTAGCTAAAGCGCCGGTTCGGGGTTGCGGCGCCATACTCGACGCGCGTCGAGTGGTTGAAGTCCGGAGCCGTGACTCCAAAGCCGACGCTGCCGAAGGCGGGATAGGTGCCGGTCTTGATGACGCTGTTGATGACGCCGACGCCGTTGCCCGCGTTTTGAGCGCTCAGTCCGCCAGTGAAGACTTCGACGTTCCCGATACCTAGATCGGTCAAGTTCGTGGTGAAGAATCCCGTCATGCGTTCGGTGATCGGAATACCGTCGAGTTCGTATCCGTTATCGACGTCGTAACCGCCGCGGATCGAAGGTTCGGCCGGGTTGCCGCCGCCGATGGGTGAGACGCCCGGTACCGTGTTGAGGTATTCGTAAATGGTGCGATGGAGATTATCGCCACCGGTCGCGGCGTTCAGTTGCGCGCCGCTGACGTTGTACACGTCCGTTCCTTCATAGGGCTTGACCAAATTGCCGGCCGAACGTGAAGTGACGTTGCCGATCTCTTTGAGCGTCTTTGAGATTTTTTGATCGAGTTTGTAGACGAAATCTTGCTGAACCGTCACGCCGGCCTGGCTGGCTGAGGTGTAGCCAGGCGCCGAGAATGAAACGCTGTAGGTGTCCGGCGTAACCGCTTGCAGCGAGTAGAAGCCCGTCGCATTAGTAGTCGTTGATTGCTTTCCGCTGGGCGCTGTCGCGGTCACAGTCGCATTTGCAACGGGACTGCCGCTTTGGGCGTCGGTAACGACGCCTGCGATGGTGCCAGTTGTGCCCGCAAGCGCGCTATTCGGTGTTGAGAACGTCAGGGAGAGCGCCGCGAGTAGAGCGACTGCCCAAACCCGCCGCACTCCAGTAGCTTGAAGTAGCATCGTCATTCCTCGCGTTCGGGGCCGTTGCTCTTGGTGCATCACAGCCCACAAAAAAAGAAAAGTGCCCGACGGGGTCCCCCGCGCGTTCACTTATCGCTAAAATACCCTAATGTGTGTTAATCTCCTGTCCATGGACCGTCTTGAGTTTCTAACGATAACGGCAGCCGCGGCTGCGACGCCGCCGTTGCAAGTAACCCAACCAGCCATTTATTTTCCGAAAATCGCCAGTGCGCCGTACCCGCACGCAAGCCGCGGCACCGGGCACGTCTACCAAAAGAAGCTTTATGACGCCGCCTCTCATTACAGTGACAGCACCGTTGGCATCTTCAAGCCGCCCGGGTATGCGGATCGTGATACCGTCGATTACATCGTGCATTTCCATGGCTGGAACAATAACGCGCGCCACGTCTTTGACCGGTACAATTTAGCCGCTCAAGTCGTGGGCAGCAATGCGAACGCAATTCTCGTCGTTCCGCAAGGCCCGCTCGATGCGCCCGATTCCGGCGACGGCAAGCTCGAGCTCGATCCAAGCGGATTCGCGGTGTTTATGAAAGACGTAACGGAGTACCTCAACGCACAACACCTGATCAAGACGCGCAAGATCGGCAACATCGTGCTAAGCGCACACAGCGGTGGGTACGGCGGCCTCGGCGGCGTCCTCACGCGCGGCGGATTGAACGACCACGTTACCGATGTGATTCTCTTCGATTCCGCCTACGGCTATTTTGATGCAATCGCGGCATGGGTCAATGCCACCCCGCAGAATCACTTGCTGAGCATTTTCACCGACGACACGAGCACCGGCAACACCGCGCTCATGGGAATGGTGCAGGCACCCTCGCCGAATCTCTATGTGCGGTTAGCGGCCTCGATGACACTCGATCAACTGAAAACGCGTGCGCCGACATTTCTTCTTACCGACGTCGCGCACGATGAGCTCATGCAAAAGCTGAACTGGTATCAGTTATTTCTGCAGACAACCGCGCTTAAAGGGCGGTAGACGTTATTCCATATATTTGGTGAGGCCGCGCGGCGCATCGCTTTCAATATGGCGCGCGCGTCCCACATAAAGGGCCGTCATCTGCGCGGCAACCAACCATGCTAGGTGTTGAACGCAATGCCGACAACTGGGCCGAGCAGCGGAATATCCCCGAGTCGATTACCGATCACATAGCGCAGGCTGTCCGCATGCATTGCATCAACCAGTTCCTTGTTCACGACATCGCGCGAAACGTCGTCAATCACACCAATCACTGCGCAGGACGCCTCGAGCATTGCGGCGCTGCCGTGACGGAATTCGCCGGCAGAAAAACCCTCCGCATGAATGTAACTGGCTTCCTTGAGCTTGAGCGCAAACTCATTTGCAAGCGGCACGCCGTAGCCCGAAGCGAGGATAATCACGCTACGCCGGCGCGCAAGGCGTTCGGCGGCAGCGCGCACTTCCTCGACACCGCCGCCGTCGAGCCACGCTCGAACGTCTTCGGCGGTTTCGATCAACGTTGCCGCGCTGCGGGTCGAATGTCCCGACATCAAACCGGCCGCCCACAATAAAATGGCCGCCGTTGCGCTCACGCTCTTACTAGCCGGGACCGCCACCTCCGTTCCGGCGCCAACATTGATGCAAATGTTTGCGCGGTCGGAGAGCGGAGATTCCGAGGTGTTCGTCAGCGCAATGAGTTGCCGCGGTTTGAGAATATCGAGCGCGCGGAGGATATCCGTGGAGCGACCGCTCTGAGAAACCGCGATCACGACAGCTTCGCGGTAGGCGGCGTTATCCAAAATGGCTTCGGTCGCTGCAAGCGCGTGGGCGCGTATCCCGCGCCGCCGCAAGGCAAGCGCGCCAAGTTGCGACATAAAGAGCGAACTGCCGCTGCCGAGCAGGAGAACATCATTGGGGCCAATCGCTCGCGCGAGTTGCTCGGCCTTATCGCTTTGCGCGATCGAGCGCCAAACATCGGGCTGTTCGCGGATCTCCGCTTCGAAATGTGCGCCTAACATTAGGGTGCTGCCACAATTCGTGAGAACAGATCGCCGCGCAGCGTGGCGAGTTTTGCAGCTGCATCCGCCGGATCATCCATGTAGTCGTCGAGCATGAATGAGAAGGTAACGACGCCGTGATGTTGCGTGCGAATCAAGCCCGAAATCGTGCGGACGTGGCTGATGCTGCCGGTCTTGGCGTACACGTTCTTCATTGCGGGCGTCTTAAGGTATGAGGATTTCAGCGAGCCGCGCACGCCGGAAAGAGGAAGCGCATTGACCGCGACGTCGCGATTGGCGGAATTCCAATCGCTCTGCAAGATAGATGTCAAGTCGCGTGGCGTGATGTGATTATAATGCGAGAGTCCCGAACCGTCGCTTATCGAAACGGTTGTGGGATCGACGCCGATCGATTTGAGGTATTCGTTCTCCACCGCGATACCGTTGTCGTAGGTGCCGGGAGCACCGCGGAATTTTGCGCCCAGTGTTTTGAGCAAGACTTCGCCGACGAGGTTGTCGCTCGGCCACCAAAAGTCTTCGAGCAATTGCGAGAGCGGTTCCGACTCGTGGGTCCACAAGACGGCCGTTGCCGGCGGCGTAATCCCCGGCTGCACCGCACCGTCCACTGTGATGCCGTGCGCTCGCAGTGCTTGCAGCAAGACGTCGCCCGCATAGGCTGCGGGATCGGGCACAGCCGGGAAGATATCTCCGGATTCTTTTTCGCCAAGCGGATAATTACCGGAGAGTGTGATCGTGCTCCAATCCTCAAAGCTGCGCGAAATGTCGGAGGTGTCTTTCGATTTTGGAGGCCCCGTAACGAGGAGGTTCTTGATATGGACGGCTTCGCTTTTCGGCTCAACACGCAGAAGAACCGGATCGCCGGCCGCCGCGCCGGGGCGCATGTAGATGTGGACGATATTGTCTTCGAGCCCGAGCGCGCTTACCACCGGCGCATAGTAGAAAGGCAAATCGTCCCACGACCACCCGTATCCATACCGCTGCGCATCGAAATAGGACGCGTCGGTGATAAGGTTTCCGGTGATATGACTGAGGCCGCCTGCGGCCAGCGCCGCCGCCGCCGCGTCCAAATCTTTTGCCTTAAGTAAGACATCGCCGCCCCCGCGCAGATAGATGTTCTTTCCATCACCCGCAATCGTCGTTTTCAAGGTGAATGACGGGCCGAGTTTCGCCAGTGCTGCCGACCCGACGAGCAGCTTGAAGTTTGAAGCCGGCATAAATTCGTCGTCGGCGTTTCTGTTATAGAGGATCCGGCCGGTCGTCGTCTGCATCAGGAGTAGCCCGATGTGCGCGCCGCGTAGAACGGGACGGCGTAAGATTGCATCGATATCTTTGCCCAAGACCGCCGTCTGCGCTGCGTTCCAAGGAGTCGCCTGTACGGCTTGCAGCGGATACGGGGTGACGAGCGATTGGTCGGCCGCGCGCGCCGTGCCGCTAACTATGGTGAAAAACGCAATCGCGCATAAGAGCAGTCTAAACATCAACGTCATTTCGTACCACATCCTCGATGGTCTCGCGTCGGGCTAGAAGGCGGTGTGATCCATCTTTCGCATAGACCACCGCGGGTTTGGAGAACCGGTTATAGTTGCTGGCCATGCTGTAGGTGTAGGCTCCGGTCGTACACACGGCAAGAAAATCGCCCGCTCGTACATCCCGCGGTAAGATCGCTTCGGTCAAACGATCGTTTTCACACGATCTGCCGCACACAATCACCCTTTCGCCCTCCTCATCCGAAGTACGCGAAGCAAGAATCGCGTGATGATAGGCATCGTAAAGCGCCGGGCGCGGATTGTCTGCGATCCCGCCGTCGACCACCACAAAGGTGCGCGATGCCTGGCGCTTCTTTGTCATAACGCGATACAGCGACGTTCCGGCCGGAGCGATGATTGCCCGCCCCGGTTCGATGCCGATCCGCGGCAACGGAATGCCCAGTGTGCGCGCGCGTTCGCCGGTTTCTTGTGCAATCGCATTTAGAAGCCCGGCGATATCGAGTTGCGTATCGGCATCTGGTCCGGTTTGTACCCCAAATCCACCGCCAACGATCAATTCCCGCACAGGAAGATTCCACGACGCAAAGCGCGCCGCAGCCCCGAACAGCCGGTGGACATTGGCGAGGAAAGCGCCGGTTTCGTAGATTTGCGAGCCGATGTGGGAATGCAAACCCAAGAATTGCAACTGTGGATGGCTCCCCAGAATACCGGCCGCCGTCGCAAAGTCGCGTTCGGCGATCCCGAACTTCGTTGCATCGCCGGCGGTCTGAACAAACGCATGGGTATGCGCCTCGACGCCGGTGTTGATACGCAGAAGGAGCGGAATCCGCGCCCCCGCTGCCGCGAGAGCCGCCAGTTCGTCAAGGTTATCGATAACCGTGCGGCCGACTCGGCCGGCCGCAGCGGCCGCAAGCTCATCCTCCGTCTTGGCGCACCCGTGCAGCGTCATTCGATGTGCGGGCATGCCGCCACGTTCTGCCGTGATCAATTCGCCGAGTGAACAAACGTCGAGCTGCAGCGGCGTTTGCGCAAGCAATCGCACCAGCTCGATGAGTAAGAATGCCTTGCCAGCATACGCGACGTCAAAATTGTGCCGCACAGCGGCTTCGATAAATTCGGAAATCGTGGCATCGAGAACGTGGCCGTCGAGAATGAGCGCCGGCGTACCATACACGCTCGCAAGCTCGTCCACACGAACCCCGCCTACATAAAGAGTTCCGTCCCGGCGCTCGTGCCCGGGCGCGAGCTCGCCATGCCAGCGTACTGCGGTAGCCACCATTTGCGGAAGTCTTTAAGTCTCCGGTGCAAAAGTACTCTATTGATGAAAGACAGCAACGCAATCGAAAGTTACCCGAACGCGCCCGTACATGCCTGGAACCCGGCCTTGCCCGCCGGGCGAATCGACTGCTTGTATCTCCACTGGTCGGCTCATTCTTATCAGGCCGTTTTTCCCGCGTACCATTTCTGCCTTGCTCAAAATGAGGACGGAGCAATCGTTGTTGTGCAAACCAACCGCATCGAGGCGAACATGCGCGACGTTCGCTCGAATCCCGAGGAGCCGTATGCAGCGCATACCCGCGGACGCAACAGCTATGCGATCGGCCTCTCGATTATGGCGATGGAAGGCGCGACGCCGCACGATTTCGGACCCTATCCGCTCACCGAGCCGTTGATCGATGGGCTTGCTCTGGTAGCCGCCCGGCTCGCGGAGTTTTATCACGTCCCGATTGACCCAAGGCACATATTGACGCATGCGGAGGCGGCCGTTTCAGAGGGCTACTTCGGGACCGGTCCCGAGGAGCGCTGGGATATCGCACGCCTCTCGACCGCGCCGGGTGAACTCCGGCCGGCCGAGGCTGCCGCGACCGGTGACGTTCTGCGGGTGCGAGTTGCCGCAGCGCGTCCGGGGAGCCCTTAGGGCAGGTCGCGAACACTGCAGGAATGTTCGGTCCGCCTTTTGGCCTCGAGCAGGTTTTCACGCACCTCCCCATCTCCGTATGGACGACGGACGGTGATTTGCGTCTTACCTACGTTGCCGAGGGCGCGAAAGCTCTTGGGTTGCGCGAAGGCGACGTCGTCGGACAGACGGCAATCAATTCCGCGCTCGACAACCGCACCAACCCCGCAATCCTCGATGCGTTCGTAAGTGCGAAGCGCGGCGAGCGCGCATCGTTTCGCACCAAGTATCACGAACGCTGGTATCACGCCCGTATCGAGCCGCTGCGCGACGAAACCGATCGCATTGTCGGAACGGTTGGCGCAGCGCTTGACGTAACGGCAGACACGCCGCGCGCAAGCGGCTACCGTGCGAGCGATTCTGCGCTGGAAGTTGCGCAGCGTTTGGCCGGCGTCGGCAGTTGGCGTTTGGATTATCAGACACGCGAAGTGACGGTGACGCCCGAATACGAGATCATGTCGGGCAAGACGTTCCCTAAGCCGACAACCTTCGATGCGGTCTTCGATACGATTTATGGCGACGACCGCGCACGTTTTCTTGCGGCGTTTGAGGAGTCGCGCTCCATTAGGATGCCGTACGACATTCAACACCGCATCATGCGAGAAGACGGCTCGCTCCGTGACGTGCGCGCTCGCGGCACCTTTGCTTTTGATGGTGATGAACCGAAGTCGGTTGTCGGCACGATCTTAGACATTACCGACCAGATTGCGCTCGACCGCGTGCTCTCGCAGATGACCTATCACGATTCTCTTACCGGGTTGCCGAACGAAGCGCTCTTGCGCGATAGGCTTACGCGCGCGATTGCACGCGCACAGCGCGCCGGCACGATGGTCGCCTTGCTCGCCGTGGAGATGGACCGTTTCCGCGACATTAGCGACACGCTCGGACCGACGGTTGCCGATCAATTCTTGCTCGAGATCTCCAAACGTCTCGGCGAAGTCGTTCGTCCCTCGGATACGGTTGCGCGTCGCGGCGGCAACGAATTCATGGTGATCCTTCCGGATATCCGCGAGCCCTCGCAGGTTTCTTCCGTGCTCAAGCGCTTGCGCGTATCGCTTCGCGAACCGCTCATCTCCGAAGGGCATAAGATGCTCGTTACCGTCAGTGTCGGTATTGCAATCTTCCCGAACGACGGGCATGAAACCGAAGTGCTTCTTCGCAGTGGCATGAGCGCAATGCATCGCTCGCAAGAAGACGGGCCCGACGGATTCCGCTATTACTCCGATACGATGCACGATGCGGTGATCACGCGACTGCGCATGGATCAGCGCCTGCGGGTGGCGATCGAAGATCACGTAATGGACGTTTGCTACCAGCCGATCGTCGACGTTGCAACCGGCAAGCTGTGGGGATTTGAGGCGCTGTTGCGTTGGCCCTCGACCGGCGGCGAAGTCATCGGTCCGAATACATTTATTCCGCTCGCCGAAGATAACGGCTTGATTGCTGCGCTCGGAGAGCACGTTTTGCGCACGGCGCTCGACGATGCGACCACGCTGAGCAAGTATGCGCATACGCCGGTGCGCCTCGGCGTCAACGTCTCTGCGCGTCAATTCGTCGATCCGGGCTTCCCCGCGACGCTCAAGAAGATTATCACCGAGAGTAAAGTCGATCCCAGCATTCTCGAGCTAGAAATCACCGAGTCGGCCCTTATCAAGAACATGGAACTCACGGCGAGCAACCTGCAGCAAGTGCGGCAGTTGGGAATCGGGGTTGCCATCGACGACTTCGGGACGGGATACAACTCGCTGTTCTACCTCAAAAATCTGCCCGTCACCTCACTCAAGATCGACAGCGTCTTCATCCACGACATCGGCAGCGATCCCAACTGCGAGGCAATCATCGAATCGGTCATCCAGCTTGGGCACCGGTTAGGATTGCGCGTTGTGGCCGAAGGCGTCGAAACGGCGGCACAGCTCGCCTTCTTACAAAAGAGCGGCTGCGATTCGTATCAGGGCTATCTCTTTAGCGCGGGCGTTACCGCGCTCGACGCGATGAAGTTTTATTCGAACGGCCACACTTCTTCCAAAAAAGCGGTCGCACCGGCGCCCTAAGTTACCATGCGGGGCTCGATGTCAGCGCACTGCGCGGCTTCGGTCCGATGCGTTGGTAGAGCACGATGCCGTTTTCCGATCGTACGATGCGGTAGCCGCCGCGCGCAACTTCCGTTTTGATTTTGGGGCCGTCGCGCATCACCCAATTTGAGTCGGGATAGTGCCAGTCAAAGAGTGCATATTGCGGGTACTCTTCCATGCCAAGTGTTGCGCCCGGATAGAACCCCATGTGTGTAAAGGCTTCTTCCTGCGTACCGAGGTCGATATCGTGCGGAAGGCCGGCGATAAATTGGTCCAATTGCGCATCGGCTGCCTGAGGTATTCGCAGGAAGTATTTCGGATGCAGCGGGTTTGCGATCAAGAGAATAAGTGCGCATACCGTATACGAGAACCGGATCGCGCGCCGGGCGACTGCCGGGTTGTTTTTTTCCAAGTCGCACGCGGCAGCCACAGATGCGACAAGGACATACGGTATCCACACGGCTGCGTAGTGCTGGCCCATTGTGTACGTAACCGGCGCGCGCGACAGCAGCACTTCGGCAAACGCGGGAATTGATAGAATCAAAAAGCTCGAACGAAACGGCAAGAATGCCAGGGGCGCAAACGCAAGGATGAGGTAGCCAAGCCGGTCGGTCAGATTGCGAAGCGGCGTGGTTATCGCCGTGGCTTTCGTTTGCGTGTAGAAAACCGAAGGGTGCCACCCGCCGTGCGCGCCTGCCAGGGGCCGCACAATGGTGAAGAAGCCGATAAAAGCGGCGGCGGACGATGCGAGGGTCAGGATAGCCCAGGTTCTTCCGTCGTTATCGCCTTTGCGCGCGTAGCCGATAAACGACAGACATGCAAGAAACGCGAGAAAGACCGCCTGGTCTTCCTTGATGCAAAGCGCGAGAAGCACAAAGCCAAACGCGAGCCGGAACTTGCGCGCATCGAGCGCGTAGATGAGCCAAGCAATCGTCGCGGGCACCAGCCCGTTTTCGTGAAAGTCGGTAAACGTGACGCCCCAGAGCGGCGGGTAGAAGAAGCCGATGGAAGCAATCCACGTGGCGGCACGCTCGTCGACGCGCTTGCGCGCGATTAAAAACAGTGCGGGCGCCACGCATGCGTTGGCGGCAGCTTGGACCGCAACGAGCGCGAGCGCCGAATGCGTGATCCAGACGAGCGGCGCGAGCAGATAGAGAATTGGTGAGAAGTGAACGGTGAGGTGGCTCGCGCCTTCAATCGTATTGGAGAAGCCCGAGAACGCACTTGCGATGGTTTGGAAAAAGATCCCGAGATCTTCGGCGGACCGGTGCGCACTATAGCGGTCGGCGCCGAGGGCAAAAAAGACGATGAAATACGCGATCGAGCCAAGCCAAATGCGCCTAAGCATGAGCGAGCATTAGGTACGAACGCGTGGCCGGAATTGACGCAGAAATTGATCGATGCATTCGTGCGGAACGCCTGCCACCTCCAGTCGTTCTTCCATGGCATCCGCGCGCGCTGGAGGCGTAACCAACATGACGTGCGCGTTATCAAGGACCGCGCGCACCCTCACTTCGCTTGCGCCGGCGGGGACGAGCGCGGTTTGATAGGGTTCGAGTGTCGCGCTGCCGTCCTCACACTCGAGCTCGATTGCGTTCTCGAGCGTCATGAAAATGAGCGGGCGATCTTCTGTTGAGAGCATGTGCGGCTTTGCGGTCAACGCGATGCGCTCGACGAGAAAACGGGGATCGGCAATGAGCGCGGTGCGAGGCACACCGGCTAGCGTATAAGGCAGCTCAGCAATTGCGCCGGCCGTGCATTTTTTGTAGTCGAGCACGTCCCCGGCTTTTTGCACGTGGAGTTCGCGAGGCTTGCCTTGCGCATCGACGCGGTTCCAATCGAAGATGCGGTACGTGAGGTCGCTAGCTTGCTGCGTCTCAAAGACAATGATGCCGGCACCGATTGCATGCAGGGTTCCGGCCGGCAAGTAGAATGCATCTCCGGCCTCCACAGGGACGTGCCGGAGTATCTCGCCAAGCGTTCCGTCGGCAACACGCCGCTCGTACTCCTCGCGCGTGGTATCGCGATTCCACCCGAGGACGAGCTTTGCATCGGGCTCGGCATGCAGTACGTACCAACATTCCGTCTTCCCGTTCCGCTGGTGCTCGACGCGCTGGGCGTATGCGTCGTCGGGGTGAACTTGCACGGAGAGCGCGCCGCGTGCATCGATGATTTTCGTGAGAATCGGAAAGATTTGCGCGGACGGCAAATTTCCCAGCAAATCTTCGCCGAGTTGCGCGCGCAACTGCGCAAGAGATTTGCCGGCGAGCCCACCGTTCGAAACCGTGTTCTCATCCCAACATTCCCACGACTCGCCGAGCTTGGCGTTCGGGTCGCCGGGTTTGTGGAATTGCTTGACGAGTGCATCGCCGCCCCAGATGGCCGGGACGACCTTTGGAGTTAAGACGTAAGGGTAGAGCAGATTATCAGACACCGGTTAACTCTTTCGCCAGCTCCGCGCGCAGCAATCCTCGTGCGGAATTTCCCACGTAAAGCGCGCTTGCACGACGCAGGTCCGGTTCATATAGGACTTGTTCCGTGCATCGTCCTTGCTTCAACAGTGATTTGCGTAGAACGCCGGGCAACGCCCCGCTGCTTTGGGGTGGCGTGCGCAGGATGCCGTCGATTTCCACAAAGAGCGATGTGCGCGTTCCTTCAGCGAGTTCGTCGCGCTCGTTCGTGGCAATTGCTTCAAAGCAGCCTGCAGCAGCGGCTTGCGCATGGGCGGTATCGTAGGCATTTCTCCACGAGGTCTTGTGTTGCGCGAGCGGATCATCGGAGCGAACGATTCGCGGCACGAGACAAATACGAACCGGTGCCGGTGGCGTGGAGAGCCCCTTGGTGCGCAACGAAAACGTTCCATCCCATTCGACTCGCAAGCGGATCAGTAGGGATGGCGTTCCGCAGAGGGCTGCGACTGTGGCGCGTACGTCTTGAATATCTGCCGGAATGCCAAAGTGTCGTGCGCTCTGTGTAAGACGCTCCAAATGCGCGTCGATTGTCTCGGCCGGAGCGCCCGAAGCAAAGGTTTCCAGCAGTGCAAACGGCGTGAGGGTGGCCTCGAGGAATCGGCTCTTGAGTACGATCTCAGCCCACTCGTCCGCAGCATTCGAGTCCGCAACGATCCCGCCGCCGACGTCGAATCGTCCGCGCGCCGTTTGCGTGTCGATTTGCAATGTGCGAATCGCAACGTTCCAGCGTCCATAACCGGCCGGACTCTGGTAGCCTATGGTGCCGGTATACACATCGCGCGGTGATGTCTCAGCCTGCGCAATCGTTTGCATCGCCGCCAACTTCGGTGCACCGGTGATGCTGCCACACGGGAACGTCGAGCGAAAAATATCCACCAATGTCGCGCCCGCTCGCAGCCTTCCGCGCACAGTGGAGGTCATCGTGGCAAACGTCGGGTAGGTTTCGATCGAGTAGAGCTCGGGCACGGTGACCTCCGAGCAGCTGCGATGCAAATCGTTGCGCAGAAGATCGACGATCATCAGATGTTCCGCGCGATTTTTCGGATCTTGCAATCGCTCGAGTGAATCCAGTGGCGCGGTTCCCTTCATCGGTTTTGTTGTAATCGTTCGGCCGTCAATCTCAAGAAAGAGTTCAGGGGAAAGCGAGAGGACAGCGAGATTTCCATCTTCGACGTAGGCTGCATACGAGACGGCCGAGCGCGCCAGCAGTTCGCAGAAGAGCGCATAGGCATCACCGTTAAACGCAAAATCGAACGGCACCGTGTAATTGACCTGATAGACCTCGCCATCGTAGATGGCGCGCGCAACTTCAAGCACCGCGCGGTTGTAAGCTTCGCGCGTCACCCGCGGCCGCAAAACGCCCATCGTAAAACGTTCGGAAAGTGGCTCGGGCTTGCTCGCAAGCGGTTCGTTGTATAAACCTAAAGCGAGCAACGGCGAGTCGCTCGATCCAGCGCACCGGCCTGCGAGCGCTGCGCCGGCTTCATAGGAAATATATCCTGCGCAGTAGAGGCCGCGTTCGGAGGCGTTTTGGGCGGCGAGCAGAGCCGCCTCGACCTGTTCGGCTGAGTGCGCGCGCAGCACGCCGACCGGCCGCTCAAAAGTAAGTGGGCGAGTTCCGGGGATTACGACGCGCATAGATCGTGCGGCATGACCGCACGGTTTACTTACCGCAGCGCGGCAATCCTTACATAGCAGACCTGCAGGCGATGACGGAAGCCCGGGAGCCAGGGATCGCCGGGATACTTGCGCGACCATGCGGCCATGGCGTCTTCGATGAAGGTCGCTTCATCATCGGCCGGGGCAATGCGGCTCGCGGCAAAGGCCGGCGCCGCAACCGGGAAACCGCTCGCAAGCGTGACCAGAGTGAGGAAAGCAGAAAACAGACGATCGCATAGCGGGTCTCCTTTTTTACTTGGAATAGCTCCCCTATGAGGGGATTATCGGTGCTGTTTTATTGCCGCGCTCAGTTGCTTGCAAGAGCGGCTAAGCAGCGTTTCTTCGGAAAGCAGGCGTGCGGGTGACCGTTTTCTAAGCTCGTTTTGATAATGCATCAACTCCATATCGGGATCGGTTCAAATCTCGGCGACCGGCAATCCAACATTCTGGGTGCCGTGCAGCGTCTGCGTTCAAAATGTGAGATCGTCGCGACGTCGTCGTTCTATGAAACCGAGCCGGCTGACGGTGCCCAAGGGCCGTCGTTTCTCAATGTTGCCGTGAGCTTGCGCACAGAACTGGATCGCGCCGGATTCGAACATTTTGCGCGCGATGTCGAGATCGCGGTGGGCCGTACAGGCGTTAAAAAGCTCAGCGCCCGTCTGATCGATATCGACATTCTGGCCTTTGAGGGAGATCCGCATCCGCAGCTCTGTGCTCGCGCGTACAATCTCATTCCGCTTGCGGAGATTGCGCCGGAATATGCAGGTCGCGCTGCGGCGCTGAAATCAAACGGCGTTGTTCGCAAGGATCGCGCACTGCATTTCACGGCGAACCGTCAAGAAGAAGAACCCGAAGTTCGGCTCTCGCTCAGCCGCGTCGGTGTTTCGCGCGTGAAGCGTATCGTACATTTGACGATTGATGGCAAAGAGCGTGTATTCAATGGCGAGTTCGCAATGGTGGCCGATCTTGCACCGGATAAAGCCGGGGTGCATATGTCACGCTTTAGCGAGATTCTTGAAGAAGCGGCGCTCGATGTGCTGGCCCGCCAAGATGCGCCGGCCCGAATTGAATTGTTGGTCGATGCAATCGCGCGTGAAATCGTGCGCTCGCAACGGGCAATTCGTGCCGACGTTCGGTTACGCGCAGACTTCGGCTTGGAACGCTGGACGCCGGTGAGCGGAAAACGCGGCGAAGAAACCTACACGCTGGTGGGAATCGCGCACGCAGATCAAACCGGCACCAGGCGCGTTGTCGGTGTTGAGGCCGAAGGAATGACCGCATGCCCGTGTGCGCAGCTGATGGTGCGCGAACATAGCTTGGGCGAGTTGCAGGAGGCAGGGTTTACCGAAGAACAGGCAAGGCGCGCCTTGGATGCGCTGCCCGTTGCGACTCACAATCAGCGCGGACGCGGTTCGGTGCTCATCGGCGTCGACCAAGCGCAACAACAGATCGTTCGCGCTGAGGATCTCGTGGAGATCGTCGAAAATTCGATGTCGAGCGAAACGTACGACCTTCTTAAACGTCCCGATGAATTTTTTATCGTGAACAAGGCGCACCACAATCCGAAATTTGTAGAGGATGTCGTCCGGGGAATCCTCGCTCGGTCGCTGGAGGTATACGCAGACGTTCCCGGTGAGGCGTTTATCGCCGCGACGCAAGTGAATTACGAATCGATCCACAAGCACGACGCCTTCGCGGAGGCTTCCGGTACGTTCGGCGAATTCCGTGAAGAACTGCGCAGCGGGCGTTACGTTACTCAGAAAACGGATCTGGCCACGTGGCTCGGAACACGCCATTCTGCCGTCTTAGTGTAGAGGTCCCTCTTGGAGGGCGCGGATGCGCTCGCCGAGCGATGGGTGCGACGAGAAGAGCAACTCATACCAGCGAGGGACTTCCTCTTCTGCCAAGTTCTGTTCGCGCAAGCGTTTGAAGGCGGCCGCGCCAGTTTTAGGCGCGCCGGTCGCGGCAGCCGCAAATTCATCCGCGGCCCATTCGCGCGAACGGGAAAAGGCAAACACCGGCAGCCGCAGCAGTGCCGAGAATGCGAGCATCCAAGCATAGAGCTCGTAGAGACGTGCCGGGTCATCAAACTCGCGCCGTTTCGCGGGTGGGATCATCGCGTTCGAGAGCACGAACATGCTTACAGCACTCGCGACACCCAGGGCGGTCATGCGCCAACTGTCGTGGCTGAGGTAGTGGCCGAGCTCATGAGCAACGACGAATTCGATTTCAGCGTCTGGGAACGTTTCGAGCAGCGTGTCGCCGATGACGATGCGGTGTGTCTTAAACATGCCGGTCACGTATGCATTGGCCTTTTTGGTCTGCCGCGACATATCCATACGCAGAATATCCGCATCGCCGACACCGTAACGGCGCGCGAGCGCGCGGAGACGCTCTTCGAGTGCGCCGGTGAGCGGCTCGAACTTATTAAAGAGTGGGGCGATAAAGACCGGGACGATCAAGCCGGCAAGAACGGAGAGTGGCACAAGACCGAGCGTCGTAAAGAGCGGCCACCTGTCCGGCTTTTTACGCAGCAGCGTCGCGAACGGAACGCTGAGCGCGGACATCACCATCGCGCCGATCGCCTCGCCTTTGAGATGTTCTATAAACCAATCGCGGCTGGATTGTTCGGTAAGACCGAAGCGGCGTTCGAATTCGTGATCTTCAAAGTACGCCGCCGGAAGCTCGAGAATCGAACTTGCAAGTAAGCCGCCCCAAACAAAGAATGCCGGACGCAGCGCAACCGGCGCAAATTTTAAGGGACGCGCAAGCGATGCTGCCGCTCCGCCGGATGCAAATGCGGCCGCACTCGCGAGCGAGCGCAACGTCCCGGTTAATGCGAGGCCCCGCCGCAGCCGCCCGTAACGCGCGGCATCTTTGGGTAAGGGCGGCGGCGGATTCTGCAGTACTCGCATGCTCTGAACCACCCGGCACGCGGTGTAGCCTACGGTGACGCCGGCTACGAATCCCAGAAGTAAACGCCTCATGAATTGCCAATTGCTCCTTTGTTGAAGTCTTTAACCAATGCGACCGTCTACGCATACGACCCTGTTCGCAAGGAACATCAGCAATCTGGCGGATTGATCGTCGACGGACGGCAGATCGTTTCGCTCGATCCATCACGCGCAGGCGGCGGGGTGGAGACGATCGATTTGGGTGGCGCAGCGGTAATCGCGGCGCCGGCCGACTGCCACGTTCATCTTACCGATACGGGCCTGCTGATGGCGCAGCGCAACCTTGCTGGCACACGCACCTATGAGGATTTCGCACTCGCTGCGAGCGGGCAACCTGACGAGCGGTACATTTTTGCGGGCAACTACGATGAGAGCACCTGGAGCGATGGCCGTTTGGCCGACGCCAAACCGCTTGAGGCGACTTTTCCGGACGCGTACGCACTGCTCGTTCGTGTTGACGGGCATTCTTGCATCGTCAACCGCAAGACGTTCGATTGGTTGAACTTTTCGGCTGCGACAGAAGGCATCGAGCGAGACGCCTCCGGGTTGCCGACCGGAAAGCTCTTCCTAAGCGCAAACTGGAGAGCGCAATCTCGTTTCATGGAAGCGCTACCTCTTGCGCTCAAACGCGATGCCGAGCGCCGCGCGACCGACCTCGCGCTCTCGCGCGGTGCGTTGCATCTGCACGTGCAACTCGTTGGATTCGCGCGCGATGCGTACAAAGCTGAAGTCGAAGCGCTGCGTTTATTGCCGCCTGCAAAATGGTATCCGAAAATCTGTGAGCCGGATGCGGCGCTCGCGCATGAACTCGGTTTGCCGTTTGTAGGCGGCGACGTCTTTCTTGACGGTTCGATCGGCAGTTGCACGGCCGCAGTCAGCGAGCCGTTCGCCGTCTCTGTCGACGGCGGACCGCCCGGTACGGGGATGCTCAAGTATTCCGACGATGAAGTGTTTGCGTACTTCAGCGAAGCCCACAGGTTAGGCATTGCGGCAGGCGTTCATGCTATCGGCGACCGCGCAATCGAGCAATGCATTGCGACTTGGGAACGCGTGCTTGAGGGCAAGCCCTCTACGCAACGCCATTTCATCGAACATTTCGAAATTGCGCGCCAAGATCAAATCGAGCGCTGCGCACGCTTAGGCATTTACCTCTCGATGCAGCCACAGTTCGATTGGCTCTGGGGCGG